>NZ_JAQMIL010000016.1:0-136201 GCF_029990105.1 Bradyrhizobium sp. Arg237L
ACCTGAACGAAACGAGAATTGTGTTACCCATGTCGTCGGTTTGAAGTGTTACCCATGTCGCCGGTTGCTCACGAGTACGCGGATGCAGTGTTAGCGCAATTGCACCGAAGCTACGTCGGCGATACCGCGCTCTTCAGTTCGCTTGAGGGCGCGACCGCGTCGCGCAGCCTGGCGCGTTCGGTGTTGGGCCAGAGCAGCAGCAGGCCGAGCAATCCGGATGCGATCATGATCGCGGCGTTGATGGTGAAGCCGGTCATGTAGCCGTCGAACAGATTCCCCGCGTGCTGGATCACGCTGCCCATGACTGCCGGCGCCACGATGCCGGCGAGCGTGTAGAGCGCGCCGTAGATCGAGATCACGGCGCCGCGCTGCGACACCGGCGTGAACTCGCCGATCATCGGTGCACAGACCACGTAGATCGACCCGCAGAGGCCGGAGCCGAACACGAGCAGCGCGATCGTCAGTCCGCCCGGCGCGACATGGGGCATGACGGCCATGATCGTGCCGCCGACGATCAGCGGCGCCGAGCCGAGCACGCCGCGCGCGCCGCGGGTGGTGAAACCGCGCGCCAGCATCGACTGCGAAATCCAGCCCGTCAGCATCACGACCACGGCGCCGAACACCCATGGCAGGATCGAGATGAAACCGGCCTGATGCTGCGAATAGCCCAGTCCCTTGACGATGAAGGGCGTGAACCAGGTCAGCCCGAGCGACAGCGCCCAGTACGCGCCGAAGGTGGCGGCGATGCAGCCGACGAAGGTCCGCGAGGTCAGAAGCCGCGAATAGGGAATGCGCGGCTCGCTGGCCGTCGCCGCGCTCTCCACCAGCGGGCCTTCCTTGCCGAGGATCGCCCACGCCACCACCCACATCAGCCCGACGATCCCGAGCGCGCCGAACGCATAGTGCCAGTCGTGATTGACGATGATCCAGTTCAGCGCGGGCACCGCCAGGATCACGCCGAAGGCCGAGCCTTGCGACAGGATCGCAATCGGCAAGGTTCGCTTCTCGTCGGGGAACCATTTGAAGATGGCGTGAGCCGCCACCGATGCTGCCGGCCCCTCGCCGGCACCGAGGATGATGCGGCAGATCAGAAGCGTGGTGAAGCCGACGGTGCCGACCATCGGGAACTGCGCCAGCGCCCAGATCAGGGCCAGCACCAGCAACACCCAGCGCGTCTCGACGCGGTTGACGATGAAGCCGACCACGATGGCGGAGATCGAGAACAGGAAGAAGAAGGAGGAGCCGAGCAGGCCGAACTGCTCGGGATCGAGCTTCAAGTCGGTCATGATCGGCACTCCGGCGAGGCCGACCACGATCTTATCCGCGAAGTTCACCAGCATGAACAGGAACAGGAGGAAGGTGATCTTCCAGGCGCCTTTCGGCGTCGGCTGTGCGGTCATGCTTGGCTCTCCCCGTGGTTTTCTCGCTTGCTCGGCTCTGCCGGCCGGCCCTGATGGGATGCTAGCCTTGGGTTTCCTGCCTAGGCAACCGCGGATTTTGACCTGCCGGCCCTGCCGTGGCATCGACAGCGCATGGCAAGTGGAAACCGCCCCGCGCTCGAGGTCACCGGCCTGAGGAAAAGCTACCGTTCGGCCGGCGAGGACATCGCGGTGCTGCGCGGCGTCAATCTTGCGGTCGCCGCGGGCGAAAGCGTGGCGCTGACCGGCGAATCCGGCAGCGGCAAGAGCACGCTATTGCACCTGATCGCCGGGCTCGACGCCGCCGATGGCGGCGAGATCATCCTCGACGGCGTCAGCCTTTCCGAGCTGGGCGATGCCGGCCGTGCGGCGCTGCGCCGCGACCGGCTGGGGCTGGTGTTCCAGCAATTCAACCTGATCCCGAGCCTGACGGTTTCGGACAATCTTACCTTTCAGTCGCGGATCGCCGGACGGCATGATCCGAAATGGCACGACGAGCTGGTGGAGCGGCTTGGGCTGGCGCATCTGTTGAAGCGATATCCGGAGCAATTGTCCGGCGGCCAGCAGCAGCGGGTGGCGATCGGCCGCGCGCTGGCGCCCAAGCCGCTGTTGCTGCTGGCCGATGAGCCGACCGGCAATCTCGACGAGGAGACAGCCGACGAGGTGCTGGCGCTGGCGCGCGATCTGGTGGCGCGGACCGGCTGCGGCTTCCTGATGGTGACGCACAGCGCGCGGCTCGCCGCATTGCTCGACCGCCGGGTCAATTTGCATGCGGGAGTGATCGCATGAGGCGGGCGCTGTGGACATTGGCGGTGTTGCTCAGCCACTGGCGTCGGCATCCGATGCAGCTTGCGACGCTGCTGATCGGATTGATCTCGGCGACGGCGCTATGGAGCGGCGTGCAGGCGCTGAACCAGCAGGCGCGCAACGCCTATGATCGCGCGGCGGCGACCTTCGGCGGCACCCGCACGGCGATGCTCGTCACTCGCGACAACGCCGGTTTTCCGCAACAGCTCTTCGTCGATCTGCGCCGCGCCGGTTGGCCGGTCTCGCCTGTCGTCGAGGGACGCGCGCAGATCGACGGACGATCGTTCCGGCTGCTCGGCATCGAGCCGGTGACGCTGCCGGGCGAAGTCAGCACTGCGCCCGTGATCGGCCGGACTGATCTGCAGTCCTTCGTCACGCCGCCCGGCGAGATGCTGGTGGCGCCGGAGACGCTGTCGGACCTTGGCGTGAAAGACGGCGAGCGGCCATCGTCGAATGGCGGCGTGCTGCTGCCGCCACTCCGCGTGCAGCCACAGCTCGTGCCCGGCGTCCTCGTGGTCGATATCGGGATCGCGCAGCAGATCCTGAAGATGCCGGATCAGATCTCCCGATTGCTGATCGGCAAGTCCAGCGCCAGACGCGCGCCGCTCGAAAGCATCGCCGGCGACAGGCTGCACCTGGTCGAGCCCAATGCGGAAACCGATCTCGAGCGCCTCACCGACAGTTTTCATCTCAACCTGACCGCGTTCGGACTGTTGTCGTTCTTCGTCGGGCTGTTCATCGTCAACTCCGCGATCGGGCTCGCCTTCGAGCAGCGGCTGCCGATGCTGCGCACCTTGCGCGCCTGCGGGGTGTCGGCGCGGATGCTGAACAGCGTGCAGGTGGCCGAGCTGGTTTCGCTCGCGCTGGTCGCGGGCCTGGTGGGACTGGTGTGCGGCTATTTCATCGCGGCGGCGCTGCTGCCTGACGTCGCCGCCTCCTTGCGCGGGCTCTATGGCGCGCAGATTCCCGGGCAACTGACATTGAAGGGCGAGTGGTGGCTCGCCGGCATCGCCATCAGCATCCTGGGCGCGCTGGCGGCCGCCGCCGCAAGCCTTGCCAAGGCGGTCCGCATGCCGGTGCTGGCCTCGGCGCAGCCGCAGGCGTGGCAACAGGCGCAGCGGCGCTGGCTGGTGTTTCAGAGCGCTGCCGCGCTGGCCGCCTTTGCCGTGGCCGGCGGCTTTCTCTGGTTCGGCGATTCCCTGCTTTCGGGCTTTGCCGTGCTCGCCGCGCTGATGCTCGGCGCGGCGCTGATCCTGCCGATGATCCTGGAGATCGCGCTCGCGCTCGGCCAGCGCAGCGCCGGGCGGCCGGTCAGCATCTGGTTCTGGGCCGACAGCCGTCAGCAGCTCTCGGGATTGTCACTGGCGCTGATGGCGCTGTTGCTTGCGCTCGCGGTCAATGTCGGCGTCGGCACCATGGTGGAAAGTTTCAGCCGCACCTTCCTCGTCTGGCTCGACGGACGGCTCGCCGCCGACGTCTATGTCAACGCAGCCAGCGATACGCAGGCGACCGAGATCAAGGCCTGGCTGCGCGGGCGGAGCGAGGTTCAGGCGATCTTGCCCGGTGGCCGCGCGGATGCGCAGCTTGCGGGCATGCCGATCGAGGTGCTCGGCCTGCCCGATCAGGCCACTTTTCGCGACAACTGGCCGCTGCTGGAAGCAAGGTCGGATGGATGGGACCGCCTGCGCGGCGGCGACACCTGCTTTGCCAGCGAGCAATTGTCGCGGCGGCTGAAACTTGCGATCGGCGACCGGATCGAGGTGCCCGCGCCCGGCGGCAACTGGCCGCTCGAGATCGTCGGCATCTATGCCGATTACGGCAATCCCAAGGGCCAGGTCGCGGTGAACTTTGCCGCGCTAACGCGGCATTTTCCGCAAGTGCCGCAGACGCGGTTCGGGCTGCGCGTCCCACCGCCGGCCGTGCCCGCGCTGATCGCCGAGTTGCAGCGGAAGTTCGGCCTCGATGACCGCAGCGTCGCTGATCAGACGACGGTAAAGGCGGAGTCGAAACGCATTTTCAACCGGACGTTCTCGGTCACGTCGGCGCTCAACACCTTCACGCTGGGCGTCGCCGGCGTCGCACTACTCACGAGCCTCCTGACGCTGGCGAATTCCCGCTTGCCGCAACTTGCGCCGCTATGGGCGATCGGGCTGACGCGCGAGAAGCTCGCGAGGATCGAGCTATTGAAGACGATGGCGATGGCGCTGATCACCGCGCTGTTCGCGCTGCCGCTCGGCCTGCTGGTGGCGTGGTGCCTACTGGCGGTCGTGAACGTCAAGGCATTCGGCTGGCGCTTGCCGTTCCAGGTGTTTCCGTTGCAACTGGTGGAGCTGCTCGGCGTTGCCCTGGCAGCGGCGCTGTTGGCTGCGCTATTGCCGGTCATCCGGCTGGCGCGGATGCAGCCGGCGAGCCTGATACGGATATTTGTCAATGAACGCTAGCCCGATATCGCGCCGCGCGTTCGTCGGTGGCGCGCTTGCAGTTGGCCTCGCTGGCCATGCGCATGCGCAGGGTTTCGCGGGGCTCGGCGAGACCGCTGACGGTTTCGCGCCGGTCGTGCCTGGCAAGGGTTTCGTCTTCCCCCTCGATCACGGTCCGCATCCGGAATTCCGCATCGAATGGTGGTATGTGACCGCGAACCTCGCCGATGCGGCCGGCACAGCCCATGGCGTGCAATGGACGCTGTTCCGGCAGGCGATGCACGCGGGCGCGCGGCTCGAAGGCTGGGCCAATCAGCAGATCTGGATGGGACATGCCGCCGTCACCCGCGCCGACACGCACCGCTATGCCGAGACATTTGCGCGCGGCGGCGTCGGGCAGGCCGGCGTCGAGACGAGTCCGTTTGTCGGCTGGATCGATGCCTGGGAGATGCGCGCGCTCGACGGATTCAATGCGCAAAGAGTGGCGCCGCTGAAACTCAGCGCGACGGGTGCGGATTTCAGCTACGAGCTCCGCCTCGATGCGGAGCGGGCGCTGGTGCTGCAGGGCGACCGCGGCTACAGCAGGAAGTCCGATCGCGGACAGGCCTCCTATTACTACAGCCAGCCCTTCTTCAAGGCGGCCGGCCGCATCGTCATCGACGACAAGCCTGTTGAGGTCACGGGGCAGGCCTGGATGGACCGCGAATGGAGCAGCCAGCCACTCGCTTCTGACCAAACCGGCTGGGACTGGTTCTCGCTGCATTTGCCCAACGATGAGAAGCTGATGCTCTACCGGCTGCGCCAGAAGGACGGCCGCAACAACCTGTTCGGCAACTGGATCGAACCGGACGGCCGTTCCAGCGAGATCGCCGCAAGCGACAACAGCATCACGCCGACCGCATTCACTGAGATCGGTGACCGCAAGGTGCCGACGGCGTGGCGTGTCGAAATCCCTGCGCGCGGGGTAAAAATCGAAACCAGGCCGCTCAACGCCCGAAGCTGGATGGGAACAGGTTTTTCCTACTGGGAGGGCCCGATCAGCTTTGCCGGCAGCCACGCCGGCGTCGGCTATCTCGAGCTGACGGGGTATTGAGATCACCGCGGCTCAAACGCTGCCGTCGTCCCGGGCTTGACCCGGGACGACAGCGAGATCACTTCGTCAGCGGACAGCCGCTTTCCTTGGCGGTGAAGAAGGCCTTGTCGCCCGGCACGACGGCGAGCTGCTTGTAGTAGTCCCATGGCTTCTTCGATTCCGAGGGCTTCTTGACCTCGAACAGATAGAGGTCGTGCACCATGCGGCCGTTCTCCAGCACCTTGCCCTTGGCGAAGGCGTCGTCGACCGGCAGCTCCTTCAGCTTCTTTGCCACCGCATCGCTATCCTTGGTTCCGGCGGCCTTCACGGCCTTCAGATAGGAGAGCGTCGCTGAATAGGTGCCGGCGTGGATCATGCTCGGCATGTGGCCGGTGCGCTTGATGAAGCGTTCGCTGAAGGCGCGCGAGGCGTCGTCGTGGTCCCAATAAAACCCTTCCGTGAGCACAAGACCCTGCGCGGCCTCCAACCCGAGCCCGTGCACCTCGGACAGCGTCATCAGCAGGCCAGCGAGCTTCTGGCCGCTCTTCACGATGCCGAACTCGGCCGCCTGCTTGATCGAGTTGGTGGTATCGAGGCCGGCATTGGCGAGGCCTACGATCTTCGCCTTCGAGCTCTGCGCCTGCAGCAGGAAGGACGAGAAATCCGACGAGTTCAGGGGAACGCGGACCGAGCCCAGCACCTTGCCGCCCTTCTCCTTGACGATGTCGCTGGTGTCCTTTTCCAGCGCGTAGCCGAAGGCGTAGTCGGCGGTCAGGAAGAACCAAGTGTCGCCGCCTGCCTGCGCCAGCGCGCCGCCGGTGCCCACCGCCAATGCGCGGGTGTCGTAGGCCCAGTGGAAGCCGTAGGGCGTGCAGGCATCGCCTGTGATCCGCGACGTCGCCGCGCCGACCACGATGTCGATCTTTTTCTTTTCCTTGGACAGTTCCTGGATCGCGAGCGCGACCGAGGAGGTCGTGAGCTCGGTGATCATGTCGACGCCTTCGGCGTCATACCAGCGGCGCGCGATCGCTGCCGCAAGATCCGGCTTGTTCTGGTGATCGGCGGTGACGAGCTCGATCTTCTGTCCCAGCACCTCGCCGCCGAAATCCTCGATCGCCATCCGCGCGGCTTCGAGCGAGTATTTGCCGCCGTAATCGGCGTAGACGCCGGACTGGTCGTTCAGGATGCCGATCTTGACGCCCTGCGCGAAACCTGGAGTTGACAGCAAAAGGCCGCCAAGAGCGACGGCGGCGAGCAATCCCGATTTCATAAATGATCTCCCTGCAGTTTCTGTTCGGAATATAAGCGAATGATATTTTATAACCCTGCGGCTGCCCATCTATTTCGGCTCAGCCATTAGTGGGGCTTGCGTCTACCTCTCCCCTGGTCATTCCGGGGCGCGCGCAGCGCGAGCCCGGAATCCATTTCCCCGCAGGCGTATGCGGCCCGATGGATTCCGGGCTCATCGCTTCGCGATGCCCGGGAATGACGGCGGTGGTGTGGGGCGGGCCCAGCTCAAGCTTCCACCGGCTTCTTCGGATGCCTGGGGTCGGCGAGCCCACGCACCACCATGTAGAAGATCGGCGTGAAGATCAGGCCGAACAGGGTGACGCCGAGCATGCCGAAGAACACGGCGACCCCGACCGCCTGGCGCATCTCCGATCCCGAGCCGGTCGAGACCACCAGTGGCAGCACGCCGAGGATGAAGGCGAACGACGTCATCAGGATCGGCCGCAGCCGCAACCGGCAGGCCTCGATCACCGCCTCGAGCCGCGGCTTGCCCTCGGCCTCGATATCGCGCGCGAATTCGACGATCAGGATCGCGTTCTTGGCGGCGAGTCCGACCAGCACCACGAAGCCGATCTGGGTCAGGATGTTGACGTCCTGCCCCATGATGCGCACGCCGATGGTCGCGGCCAGCAGGCACATCGGCACGATCAGGATCACCGCAAACGGCAGGCTCCAACTGCCATACTGCGCGGCGAGCACGAGATAGACGAACAGCACGCAGATCGGGAACACGTAGAGCCCGGCATTGCCGCCGGTGACCTGCTGGTACGACAGATCGGTCCACTCGAACGCAAAACCGCTCGGCAGCGTTGCATCGGCGAGCTGTTTGATGGTGTCGAGCGCGGTCTGCGAACTCGTGCCGGGCGCCGGCTCGCCCTGCAGTTCGGATGCCGAATAGAGGTTGTAGCGCGCGACGCGGTCGGGCCCGGAGACGTCGCGGAATTCGACCACGCTGCCGAGCAGCACCATGTCGCCCGCCGCATTGCGTGTCCGCAGCCGCGCGAGATCAGAGGTTTCCATGCGGAACGGCAGGTCAGCCTGCGCGGTGACGTGATAGGTGCGGCCGAACAGGTTGAAGTCGTTGACATAGGTCGAGCCGAAATAGGTCTGGATGGTGTCGTTGATGTTTGCGATCGGCACGCCGAGCTTCTGCGCCTTGACGCGGTCGATGTCGACGAACACTTGCGGCGTATTCGCGGTGAACGGCGAGAACACCGAGGCGAGATATGGCGATTTGCGCGCGGCAGCGACAAGCTCGTCGGTCGCGGCGGCCAGCAGCTCGGGGCCGCGGCCCTGGCGATCCTGGACGCGGATGGTGAAGCCGCCGCCGGTGCCGATACCCGGAACCGCAGGCGGCGGGATCACGATGATGAAGGCCCCCTGGATCGCAGACAGGCGCTTGCGCAGCTCGGCCGTGATCGCGGCCGCCGACAACCCCTTCTTCAGGCGCGCCTCCGGCTCATCGAACACGGGGAACAGCGCCGCGGCATTACCCTGCTGCGTGCGGGTCGCGCCCGAGAAGCCGGCAAAGACCGCGACGCGAACGATGCCCGGCGTATCGAGCGCGATCCGCTCGATCTCGCGCACCACCGCCGTCGTGCGAGCCAGCGATGCCGCCCCCGGCAATTGCACCGATATGATGATGTAGCCGCGATCCTGCGCCGGAATGAAGCCCTGCGCCGTGGTCGCGAGCAACCAGCCGGCGCCGCCGATCAGCGCGACATAGATCAGCAGCATCACCGCCGTATGGCGGATCACGAAGTCGGCGGCTCCGGCATAGCCATGCGACAACCGATCGAAGACGCGGTTGAAGAGGCCGGTGAACTTCTCCCAGCCACGGGCAATGATGTTCCAGCGCGCCGCCGGCCGCTTCTCTTCATGCGGCACCAGGATCAGCGAGGCCAGCGCCGGCGACAGCGTCAGCGAGCAGAAGCAGGAGATCGCGGTCGCGACCGCGATGGTGACGGCGAATTGCTGGAAGAACTGGCCGGAGATGCCGCCGAGGAATGCGGTCGGCACGAACACCGCACACAGCACCAGCGCGATCGAGACCAGCGCTCCACCGACCTCCTCCATCGTCTTGAGCGCGGCATCGCGCCGGCTCATTCCGTGCGCGAGATGTCGCTCGACATTCTCGACCACCACGATAGCGTCGTCGACCACGATGCCGACGGCCAGCACCAGGCCGAACAGCGTCAGATTATTGATCGAGAAGCCGAGCGCAGCCATCACCGCGAAGGTGCCGACCAGCGACACCGGGATTGCGATGATCGGAATCAGCGCCGGCCGCCAGCCCTGCAGGAACACCAGCACCACGATGACGACGAGCACCATCGCCTCGTAGATGGTCTTGATCAGCTCTTTGATGGATTGTGCGATGAATTCAGTCGGGTTGTAGCCGATATTGTAGTCGAGCCCTTTCGGGAAGCTCGCCTTGAGCTTGACCATCGTATCGGAGATCTCCTTGGCGGTGGCGAGCGCGTTCGAGCCGGGCCGCTGCGTCACCAGCATGCCAACCGCCGATTTCTTGAGCAGGAAGCTGTTGGTGGTGTAGGACAGCGCCCCAAGCTCGACGCGGGCGACGTCGCGCAGGCGCACGGTGCGGCCGTCGGCGCCGGCTCTGACCACGATATCCTCGAACTGCCTGGGATCCTTGAGACGGCCGGTAAAGACAAGGTTGGGCTGGAACGCGCGATCCGCAATCGGCGGCTCCGCGATCTGTCCGCCCGCGATCTGCAGATTCTGCGCGCGGATCGCCGCCAGCACCTCGGTTGAGGTCAAGCCGAGATTGGCGAGGCGGTCGGGATCCAGCCACAGCCGCATCGAGTAATCGCGCGCGCCGAAGATTTGGATGTCGCCGACGCCGTCGAGCCGGAGCAACTGGTCGCGGACCTGCAGCAGCGCGTAGTTGGAGATGTAGAGCTGGTCGAAGCTGTCATCGGGCGACAGCATGAACACGACCATCAGAATGTCCGGGCTGTTCTTGCGCGTGGTCACGCCGTTGCGCTGCACCTCCTCGGGCAATCGCGGCTGCGCGATCGCAACGCGGTTCTGCACCAGCACCTGGGCGGTGTCGAGGTTGGTGCCAAGCTTGAAGGTGACGGTGATCGTGAGTTGCCCGTTCGAGGTGGCCTGGCTGTAGAGATACAGCATGTCCTCGACGCCGTTGATCTCCTGCTCGATCGGGGCAGCGACCGTGTCGGAGACGGTCTGCGCGGAGGCGCCGGGATAGTTCGTGGTGACCACCACGGTCGGCGGCACCACTTGCGGATATTCGGAGACCGGCAGCGTGGTGTAGGCGATCGCCCCGACGATCAGGAGCACGATCGACAGCACCATCGCCAGGATGGGCTGGTTGATGGAGAGCCGCCCGAGATTCATGATTTGCCACCGGCCGCGGCTGGGGCGGGATGCGGGCTCACCTTGGCGCCGACGCGAGCGCGCTGCAGGCCATCGACGATCACGCGGTCTTCCGCCTTGAGCCCGTCACGGATGACCCGCAGGCCTTCGTCGAGTGGGCCGAGCACCACGGGCTTCGCCTCCACCGTGTCGTCATCCTTGACCACGAACACGATCTTGCGCGACTGGTCGGTGGCAACAGCCGTGTCGGGCAGGAGCAGCGCTTCATACGGCGCGCTGCCGATGAGCCGCACGCGGCCGAACTGTCCGGGCAGGATCGAGAGATCCTTGTTCGGAACCACCGCGCGGCTGCGCAAAGTGGCGGTCGAGACGTCCAGCCGGTTGTCGAGGAAATCCATCTTGCCTTCGTGCGAGGGCTTGGTTTCGCCGGTCAACGTCACCTGGACCGGATTGGCCGTATCGCGCGAACTCGGCCGCCTGCCCTCGAACCAGAGCCGGTTGTTCCGCAAATAGGTCGCCTCGTCGACGTCGAAATAGATGTAGATCGGGTCGAGCGACACGATCGAGGTGAGCAGGGTCGCGCCGCCCTCGCTGCCCTGCACAAGATTGCCGACGCTGACGAGATGGCGGCTGACGCGGCCGGTGAGCGGCGCCAGCACATGGGAGAATTCGATGTTGAGCTGCGCCGCCTTCAGCGCGCCCTCGGCCTGCATCTCGGCGGCGTGGGCCGCCTGTAAGGCCTGACGGCGCTGGTCGACGACCTGTTCGGAGACTGCACTGGTCTGAACCAGGTTCAGGCCGCGGTCGAGCTCGCGCTTGGCGAGCTCCGCCTTGGCGCGCGCGTCCGCAAGTTGTCCCTCGGCCTGCTTGGCGACGGCCTCAAACGGGCGCGGATCGATCACGTAAAGCAGGTCGCCGGTGCGGACGATGGCGCCATCGCGAAACTCGACGCTGGTGACGAAGCCGCCGACGCGGGCGCGAACCTGGACCTCCTCGATCGCTTCGAACCGCCCGGTGAATTCGTCCCAATCCGTGACCGTACGCTTGGTCGGCTGCGCCACGGTGACCGCAGGGGCCGGCGCCGCCGCCTGTGGCTGCTGCTTGTCACCACAACCGGTCAATGCCAGGGCTGACGTTGCCAAGGCAATGAGCAGGCCAAGCGCGCTGACGCCGCGCCGTGAGTGGGCCGTCAAGCTTCCCGTCCTATCGGTCGCGCCCAAGTCGATCTCCCCCTGAACAGCACAGCCGGCCCGCGCATTGCGCCGCTCGGATGCGCACCTTACACGCCGCGGAGGTCAAAGATGTGACCGGAGGCCAGTCTGTTCAAGAGAGGGGCGGGATCAAGCAAAATCATTGTCCTTTTTCGTGGCCGCACGCCGACGCAGACGGTGATCGCCTCCAAGAAGCCGGGACCGGGGACGCCAACGGCGCATCTTCGGGCATGACGAGCCGTTCCGGCTCCGTTAGATTGTCGTCAAAGAAAATAAATCTTTCAGGGAGGGTCGGCTCGTGCACCGAGGACGTGTCGTATTTGGCGCGATGGAGGAGGTCGTGTTCGGCCGCCAGGCGGCTGAGGCGATCGTCGAGCAGGTGGCGCGGGTGGCCGCGCAACGCGCTTTCCTGATGGTCAGCGGAACGCTCAACCGCGCGACCGACGAAATCGAGCGTATCCGCGCCGCACTGGGCGCGGCCTGCGTCGGCACCTTCGATGCGATGCCGCCGCATACGCCGCGCACCGCCGTGGTCGCGGCAGCCGAGCAGGCGCGCGCCGCGAAAGCCGACCTTATCGTCACCATCGGCGGCGGCTCGATCACCGACGGCGCCAAGGCGGTGCAGCTCTGCCTCGCCAACGATATCCGTAGCGCCGACGACATCGACAAAGTCCGCACCAGCCACGGCGTAACGCCTCAAATCAATGCACCCAACGTACGCCAGATCAGCGTGCCGACGACGATCGCAGGCGGCGAGTTCACGGCGATCGCCGGCGTCACCAACGAGAAGAAGCGGGTCAAGGAACTGCTGACCCATCCCCAGGTGATGCCGCGCGTGGTGATCCTCGATCCCTGGCTGTCCACTCACACGCCGGAATGGCTGTGGCTCTCGACCGGCATCCGCGCGGTCGATCATTGCGTCGAGGGCATCTGCTCGAACGAATCGCACCCTTATGCCGATGCGCAGGCGCTGAAAGGGCTGTCGATGCTGGCGCAGGCGCTGCCGCGGGTCAATGCCGACGCAACGGACATCGACGCGCGGCTGGACTGCCAGATCGGCACCTGGCTGTCGACGGGACCGCTCGCCTCCGGCGTGCCGATGGGCGCGAGCCATGGCATCGGCTATGTGCTCGGCGCCGAATTCGACGTGCCGCACGGCTACACCTCCTGTGTGATGCTGCCGGCGGTGATGCGCTGGAACAAGTCCGCCAATGCCGAGCGCCAGGCGCAGGTCGCCGCCGCCATGGGCCATCCCGGTCAGGACGCCGGCGACGTGCTCGACAACTTCATCCGCGGACTGGGCCTGCCGCGCAGCCTCCAGGACGTGCGGATCGGCCCCGAACATTTCGACCATATCGCGGCGCAGGCGATGAAGACGCCGTGGGTTCCGCGCAATCCGCGCACCATCGCTAGCGCCGAGCAGGTCCGCGAGATTCTTCTGTTGGCAGCATGAGGGAAATTTTCCACCGATGTATACCGGAAAGCACGCTTATCTGCGCCCGTTGCAACCCGCCTTCATCATGGCTGCGACGGGCGAGACCGTCACCTATCGCGAGCTCGAGACGCGCAGCAACCGGCTGGCGCATCTGTTTCGAAAGTGCGGCCTGAAGCGGCAGGAGCACTATGCGATCTTCATGGAGAACAATAATCGCTATCTCGAGGCCTGCGGCGCCGGCGAGCGGTCCGGCCTCTATTTCACCTGCGTGAATTCCTATCTGACCCCAAGCGAGCTCACCTACATCCTCACCAATAGCCAGTCGCGCATCCTGATCACGTCAAAAGCGAAGCTCGACGTCGCGCGCGACGCGCTGAAGGAGTGTCCGCAGGTCGAGCTCTGCATCGTCGCCGACGGCGACGGGGAAAGCGATCGCATCGTCGGCCTGCAACAGGTGACCGCGGGCCTGCCGGCGACGCCGATCGAGGATGAAGCGATCGGCACCGCGATGCTCTATTCGTCCGGCACCACGGGACGGCCGAAAGGCATCCTGCGGCCGCTGCCGGAACAACCGCCATCACGGCAACTGCCGCTGTTCGATTTCCTGCAGAAACTCTGGCACTACCGCGAAGGGATGATCTATCTGTCGCCCGCGCCGCTCTATCATTCGGCGCCGCAGGCGGCCGTCAACCTCACCATCCGCGTCGGCGGCACGGTCGTGATCATGGAGAGTTTCGATCCCGAGCGCTATCTGCAACTCGTCGAGCAATGGGGCATCACGCACAGCCAATTGGTGCCGACGATGTTCTCGCGCATGCTGAAGCTGCCGGAGGATGTGCGGAACCGCTACGATCTGTCGTCGCTGGAGATCGCAATCCACGCCGCCGCTCCCTGCCCTGCCCTCGTCAAGGAGGACATCATCAACTGGTGGGGGCCGATCATCCACGAATATTACGGCGCGACCGAGGGTCTCGGCTTCACCGCCTGCAACACCGAGGAGTGGCTTTCCCATCGCGGCACCGTCGGCAAGGTGCTGCTCGGCGACCTGCATGTCCTCGACGAGAACATGCAGCCGAGCCCAAAGGGGACGCCGGGCACGGTGTGGTTCAAGACCGCCTCGCCCTTCGAATATTTCAACGATCCCGGCAGGACCAGGGAGGCACGCTCGCCGGACGGCAGCATGAGCACGGTCGGCGACGTCGGCTATGTCGACGATGACGGCTATCTCTATCTCACCGACCGGTCGACCTTCATGATCATCTCCGGCGGCGTCAACATCTACCCGCAGGAATGCGAAAACCTCCTAATCACCCATCCCAAGGTCGCGGACGCCGCGGTGTTCGGCGTGCCCAATGCCGATCTCGGCGAGGAGGTGAAGGCGGTGGTGCAGCCGATGCACGACGTGACGCCGGGACCCGACCTTGCCGAGGAACTGATCGCCTTTTGCGCGCAATCGCTGTCGCGCCAGAAAGTGCCGCGCTCGATCGATTTCGAGGCGGAACTGCCGCGGCTGCCGACCGGCAAGCTCTACAAGCGCCTGTTGCGCGACCGCTATTGGGGCAACAAGACCTCGCGCATCGTGTGACGTGGTGCATCCGTGCTCGCGCTGCGACGCAGAGCATCTTCACGGCCGCCCGGCAAAGATAGAGCGTGATCTTCGCGTGACCGCTTTTGCGTGTGTCGCAAGCAAAAACCGGTGTCCCCTTTTCCGGATCATGCTCTATAGTGCCTGATTGTCTGCCAGCTTCGTCGGGAGGCACGCCATGGCACTGCCCGAGCCACGCGAGCCCACGCCGCTACCGGCCCCAAGGCTCGAATTCACTGCCGCAGAGATTGGCGCCCTCGCCCACCTCTACCGGGGCGAGGTTTACCGAAGCACGGTCTGGCGTACGCGCCTCGACAGCTCAACCAACTGGGCGGTGGTCACGACCGGCATTGCCTTGTCGGCAACCTACAGCAGCGCCGAAGCCTCGCCTTTGCCGATGGTCCTTGTCGGCCTGCTTGTCACCGTGTTCCTGCTGTTCGAGGCCCGGCGCTACCGTTACTTCAATGTGTGGCGGGCCCGCGCGCGCCTGCTCGAAACCGATTTCTACGCACCGATGATCCGCGGCGAACGGCTTGACCCGAATTCGGCCTGGACCGAGTTGCTCGCCAATGATTATCGCAATCCGAGCTACCACATCAGCTATGTGCGCGCGGTTGGCCGAAGGTTGCGCCGCACCTATGGCTGGATCTTCGCGATCCAGGCCATTGCCTATTACGGCAAGCTCGCGATCCATCCGGTGCCGCTGACCAGCCTTGCCGAGGTTTGGGAGCGCGCCGCGATCGGCCCCATTCCGGGCACCCTGGTCGTTCTTGCGGGAGTCCTCTTTCACACAAGCTGGGCAATTTTCGCGCTTGTCACGCATCACATCGAAACCACCAACCGACGCGAGCGGCAAAGCCTGATCGCGATGGGGTGATTACGGCTGCGTTGCCCGGCTGCAGCTTTTACCCTAAATCTTGAGCAACAAGAAAATCAGGGAGGATGGCCGATGGACGTGGTCCGGGTGGGTCCGGGATTCGCTGCGGAAATTCGCGGCGTGACGCTCAACGATGTCGTCAGGAGCAAAGCCGCCTATGCTGCAGTGCGTGCGGCGTTTGAAGCGTATTCCGTGCTGGTGTTTCGCGACCAGGACGTGTCAGATGAAAAGCAATTGGCATTCTCGCGCCGTTTCGGCCCGCCGGAAGTGACAAAAGTCGGTTCCATGGGAACGGGATCGCATTTCGTGATCCTCACGACCATCGGTCCCGACGGCAAGGTGGTGCCAACAGATCATCGCCAGGCGCTGCGCAGCAAGGCCAACCAGCTCTGGCACACCGATTCCTCCTTCAAGCGCGTGCCGGCGCTGACCTCGATCCTGTCTGCACGAGTGATTCCCGGTCATGGCGGCGAAACCGAATTCGTCTCCACCCGCGTCGCGTTCGAGCTGCTCGACGAGGGCCTCGCAAAGCAGCTCGAAAACTCCTTCGCCTGGCATTCCTACGCGCATTCGCGCGACCAGATCGCGCCCGGCCTTGCGACACCTGAGGAGATGGCGGTGCTGCCGCCGGTGTGCTGGCGCATGGTGTGGCGCAACCCCGTCAATGGCCGCGGCGCACTCTATCTCGCATCGCACGCCTATGCAGTCGAAGGCATGGCTGCTGCCGCCGGCAAGAAGCTGATCGATGAACTCATGGCGGCAGCCACCGCGCCGGGAACGGCCTACTTGCACAAATGGCGGCAGGGCGATGTCGTGATGTGGGACAACCGCGCCACCATGCATCGCGGGCGGCCGTGGCCGGCGCATGAGCCGCGGCTGATGATCCGCACCACGATCTCGGCGACCGAGGCCGACGGTCTCGCCACCATGGGCCTGCCGTCGCCGCAAGCCGCGGAATAGCGTCCGCACTGCAGCGCCAATTGTCGCAGGCTCGGCATTCATCCGAATTGCCGATCCTCGTGCACACGACGCTGGTTGCTCAGACGTCCCACCATGGTATCCTCGATACCAAATCGGCCATAGAGACCGAACGTCGGGAGGAAATGATGCGGAGCGTGCGAGCGCTGGCCGTGGCGGTGGTGTGTTGGCTTTCGGCTTACGATGTTTCGCTGGCGGAGCAACCGAAGTCCGGCGGCATCCTGAAGATGTATCACCGCGACAGTCCGGGGAGCGCCTCGATCCACGAAGGCGCGAGCTATTCGTTCAATGTTCCCTTCATGCCGGTCCTCAACAACCTGGTGATTTTCAACCAGCATGTTGCGCAGAACAGCGTCGATACGATCGTGCCGGAACTCGCGGAGAGCTGGGCCTGGAGCGACGACAAGAAGAAATTGACATTCAAGCTTCGCAACGACGTCAAATGGCATGACGGCAAGCCGTTCACCTCAGCCGACGTCAAATGCACCTTCGACCTCTTGATGGGCAAGTCGCAGCAGAAGTTCCGCCAGAACCCGCGCAAATCCTGGTACGACCAGGTCAACGACGTCACCATCAACGGTGATTACGAGGCCTCCTTCAATCTGAAGCGCCCGCAACCGGCGCTGCTGTCGCTGCTCGCCTCCGGCTATAGCCCGATCTATCCCTGCCATGTCTCGCCGGCGGAAATGCGCACCAAGCCTGTTGGCACCGGTCCGTTCAAGTTCGTCGAGTTCAAGGCCAACGAGTCGATCAAGCTGACGAAGAACCCGGACTACTTCAGGAAGGGCCTGCCCTATCTCGACGGCATCGAATTCACCATCGTCACGAACCGCTCGACGGCGATCCTGGGCTTCGTCTCCGGCAAGTTCGATATGACATTCCCGACCGAAGTGTCGATTCCGCTCTTGAAGGACGTCAAATCGCAGGCGCCCAATGCGGTCTGCGTGGTGGAACCGAGCAATGTCTCCACCAACATCATCATCAATTCGTCGGCGCCGCCGTTTGACAATCTCGACATCCGCCGCGCCCTGGCGCTCGCCATTGACCGCAAGGCGTTCATCTCAATCCTATTCGAGGGACAGGCTGATATCGGCGGCACCATGCAGCCCGCGCCGGCAGGATTGTGGGCGATGCCCAAGGAGATTCTGGAGACGATCCCGGGCTATGGGCCCGACGTCAACGCCAACCGCGAGCATGCGCGCAAGCTGATGCAGAAGGCGGGCTACGGCCCCGACAAGCATCTGCAGATCAAGGTGTCGACCCGCAACATCCCGATCTACCGCGACCCGGCCATCATCCTGATCGACCAGCTCAAGACCATCTATATCGACGCCGAACTCGACGTCGTCGACACCGCGCAATGGTTCCCGAAGGTCGCGCGCAAGAACTATTCGCTAGGCCTGAACCTCACCGGCAACGCGGTCGACGAGCCGGATCAGTCCTTCTACGAGAACTATTCCTGCGACTCCGAGCGGAACTACACCAACTACTGCAACCGCGAGATCGAAAAGCTGTTCGACCAGCAGTCGGCCGAGACCGACGCCGACAAGCGCAAGAAGCTGGTCTGGGAGATCGACAAGAAACTGCAGGAAGACGTGGCGCGGCCCATCATCCTGCACAGCCGCACCGGAACCTGCTGGCAGCCCTACGTCAAGAACGTGACGGTGATGTCCAACAGCTCCTACAACGGCTACCGCTACGAGGACGTCTGGATGGATAAGTAGCGTGTATCCACGGTGGGGCTGCTCCCCCTCTCCCGCTTGCGGGGGAGGGCTGGGGTGGGGGTCTCTCCACGAGTCGTTGAGCGGAGAGAGCCCTCACCCGGCGCTTTGCGCCGACCTCTCCCGCAAGCGGGAGAGGTGAAGAGAGTTTAAAAAGGAGAGTGGCCAGGTGCTAGCCTATATCGTCAGGCGCCTCTTCCTGATGCTCGTGACCCTGTTCGGGATCTCGGTCATCATCTTCGTGCTGCTGCGCATCGTGCCCGGCAACATCGTGGATATCCTGTTCGACGCCGCCGGCTATGTCGATCCCGCCGACAAGGCCAATCTGGAGAAGGAACTCGGCCTCAGCGACCCGATCGTGGTGCAGTATCTCAAGTGGATCGGCGGCCTCCTGCACGGCGATCTCGGCTATTCCTACGTCTCGGAAAAGCCGGCGCTGCAGGAGATCCTGCCGCGGATCCCGATCACGGCGAAGCTTGCCGGCCTAGCACTGTTGTTCTCCGCCTCGATCGGCATTCCCTTGGGCGTGCTGAGCGCGGTGCATCAGGGCACGCGACTCGACTACGCCTTACGCGTGGTCAGCCTGAGCGGGCTGTCGCTGCCGTCATTCTGGCTGGGACTGCTGATCCTGATGGCGTCGGTCTCGATGCTCGGCTGGATGCCGATCTACAACCCGAATCCGCAGACCTGGGCCGAGGCGTTCGCGATCTACTGTATTCCGGCGATGGCGGTCGGCTTCCGCAGCGCGGCACTGACCATGCGCATCACCCGTTCCTCGATGCTGGAGATCCTGCGGCAGGATTTTATCCGCACCGCCCGCGCCAAAGGCGCCTCCGAGGCTTCCGTCAACTATCACCACGCGCTGAAGAACGCGGTGCTGCCTGTCATCACCGTGATCGGCATCGAGGCGGCGTTCCTGATCGGCGGATTGATCGTCACCGAGACGGTGTTCAACATTCCCGGCATCGCGCGCTTCCTGGTCGAGGCGCTGCGCTGGCGCGACTACCCCATCGTGCAGAATCTCGTGATGTTCATCGCGGTCGTCGTGGTCGTCGTCAACTTCGCGGTGGACATGCTCTACGCCGCGATCGACCCGCGCATTCGCTTCGGAGATTAGCTCTTGGCTGTCATCAACTTTGATGCCGAACTGAAACGAGCCGGCGCTGACGCCACTCACGGCTGGCGGCGGCTGACGTTCCTTGCGCAGCGTTATCTGCTCGGCACGATCGGCCTCGTCATCATGGTGCTGTTCGTCGCGATGGCGCTCTCGGCCGACCTGATCAGCCGGTACGATCCGCTTGCCGTCGATTCCGCGCATCGCCTCGCCGCGCCCGATGCGCTGCACTGGTTCGGAACCGATTCGTTCGGCCGCGACGTCTGGAGCCGCATCATCTATGGCGCGCGCATCTCGCTCGCGGTCGGTCTCGGCTCGACCGCGCTCGGCGCGTCGATCGGCGTCATCGTCGGGCTCGCCTCCGGCTATCTCTCCGGCTGGGTCGATCTGTTGTTCCAGCGCATCACCGACATCCTGCAATCACTGCCGCTCCTGGTGCTGGCGCTGGTGATGACGGCTGCACTCGGCCCGTCGCTGCCGAACGTCATCATCGCGATCGCAATTCCCCTGATCCCGACGGTTTCGCGCGTGATCCGCGCCAACACGCTGGCGCTGCGCGAACTGCCGTTCGTGGAGGCGGCCAAATCGATCGGCATGAGCGAGATGCGGATCGCGTTCCGCCACGTGCTGCCGAACACGCTGGCCCCCTTGATCGTGCTCGCGACGGCGCAGCTCGGCTCAACCATCCTGACGGAGGCGTCCTTGTCGTTTCTCGGCCTCGGCATTCCCGAACCCTATCCGTCCTGGGGACGCATGCTTTCGGAATCCGCCGCCGAATATGTGCGCGTCGCGCCGTGGCTCGTGATCTTCCCGGGGATCGCGATCAGCCTGGCGGTATTCGGCACCAATCTGTTCGGCGACGCCCTGCGCGACATCCTCGATCCAAGGCAGCGCGGCTGATGAACGCGATGAACAAGGAACAACCTGTGCTCGAGGTGAAGAACCTGAAAACGGTGTTCTTCACCAATTCGGGATTGTTCAGGGCGGTCGACGACGTCTCCTTCAGCGTCCGCCGCGGCGAGACGCTGGCGATCGTCGGCGAATCCGGCTGCGGCAAGAGCGTGACCGCGCTCTCGGTGATGCGGCTGGTGCCGGATCCGCCCGGCAAGATCGTTGGTGGCGAGATCGTGCTCGAAGGCAAGAACCTGCTCGCGCTCGATGACGAAGCGATGCGCAAGATCCGCGGCAACCGCATCTCGATGATCTTCCAGGAGCCGATGACCTCGCTCAATCCGGTGATGCGGATCGGCGACCAGATCACCGAAGCCTTGCGCCTGCACCAGGATATCGGCGGCAAGGAGGCCTGGAAGCAGGCGGTCGACATGCTGCGCCTGGTCCGCATTCCCGAGCCGGAGCGGCGCGCGCAGGAATATCCGCACCAGCTTTCGGGCGGCATGCGCCAGCGCGCGATGATCGCGATGGCGCTGGCCTGCCGGCCGGCGCTCTTGATCGCGGACGAGCCGACGACGGCGCTGGATGTGACGATCCAGGCGCAGATCCTGGCGCTGATGGTCGATCTGCAGAAGAAGCTCGGCACCGGACTGATCCTGATCACGCATGATCTCGGCGTGGTCGCGCAGACGGCGCAGCGCGTGATCGTGATGTATGCCGGCCGGAAGGTCGAGGAAGCGAGCGTCGAGGCGCTGTTCGAGAACCCGCTGCATCCCTATACGCGCGGCCTGATGGCCTCGATCCCGGCCGTGCCCTCGCTCGACGCAAAAGCCGATGTGCGGCTGGTCGAAATCCCGGGCATGGTGCCGTCGCTGACAAAACTGCCGACGGGCTGCGCGTTCGCGCCGCGCTGCCGGTTCGCGATCCCGCGCTGCCGGGAAGAATATCCGCCGCTCGGCGATTTCGGCGGCCGGCACTTTGCCGCCTGCTGGCGCGCAGGCGAGATGGCGGAGGCGTCATGACCGAAGCGCAGCCGCTCCTGGAGGTCACCGACCTCGTGAAACATTACCCGGTGCGCGGCGGCGTGCTGCGGCGGCAGGTCGGCACCGTGCATGCGGTCGATGGTGTGAGTTTTTCGCTGGCTCCCGGCGAGACGCTCGGACTCGTCGGCGAATCCGGCTGCGGCAAGTCGACGGTGGCGCGCAGCGTATTGCGATTGGTCGAGCCATCGAGCGGCGAGATCCGGCTGAACGGCGAGGCGATCACGCGCTTGAGCAAATCGGAGCTGCGGCCCTACCGCCGCTCGATGCAGATCGTGTTCCAGGACCCGTTTGCGTCGCTCAACCCGCGCATGACCGCGGGCGACATCGTCGGCGAACCCTTGAGCGTGCACGGACTGGCCTCAGGCGAGCGCAAGCAGGAGCGCGTCGCCGAACTGTTCCAGCAGGTCGGCCTGCGGACCGACCAGATGAAGAACTATCCGCACCAGTTCTCCGGCGGCCAGCGCCAGCGCATCTGCATCGCACGCGCGCTGTCGCTCGGGCCGAGCCTGATCGTCTGCGACGAGCCGGTCTCCGCGCTCGACGTCTCGATCCAGGCGCAGGTGATTAATCTGCTGATCGACCTGCAGCGCCAGCGCAACTTCTCCTACCTCTTCATCGCGCATGATCTCGCCGTCGTCGCCCATATCAGCCACCGCGTCGCCGTGATGTATCTCGGCCGCATCGTCGAGATCGCAGACAAGGCCGAGCTGTTCGCCAATCCACGCCATCCCTACACACAGGCGCTGCTGGCCTCGGTGCCGGTCGCCAATCCCCGGATCAAACGGCTGACGCCTTTGGTCGAAGGCGACGTGCCGAGCCCGATCAACCCGCCCTCCGGCTGCGCGTTTCACACCCGCTGCCGCTACGCGATGGATCGCTGCAAGCTCGAGCGCCCGCCGCTGGTGGACGCGGGCGCCAGACATCAGGTGGCGTGCTGGCTGAATGAGGGAACGGGGCGGGCCGATTAACTCCGCCGTCGTCCCGGCGAACGCCGGGACCCATAACCACAGGGAGACATTGTGGCGCGAGCGAGTGGTTGCAGCGGAGCACACCACAGAGGCCTGTGGTTATGGGTCCCGGGTCAAGCCCGGGACGACGTGGGGTTAGGCCGCCGCTTCGATCTCCATCACAATGCGCCCCGTCGTCACCTGTTCGCCCTCGGCGACGTCGATCGCTGACACCGTGCCGGCGACGCCCGCAGTGTGCACATGCTCCATCTTCATCGCTTCCAATGTCATCACGGGCTGGCCGGCGGCAACCTGTTCGCCCGGCTTGACCAGCACCGCGACGACGCGGCCGTTCATGGCGGCGCGGACCTTGCCATCACCGTTGGCTCCGGCGGCGGCTTCGGGCAGCGCCAGCGTCAGGTCGCGGACCGCGAGCGTGACGTCGTGATTCAGGATGTAGAGACGATCGCCATCGCGCAGGAATTTTGCGCGCGCCATGAGGCCGTTGGTGCGATAGCGGATCGCATCTAGGCCGAGTTCGTCGATCTCGAAACGATGCTTGTGTCCCGCGACATCGGCGACATAAGAGCCGTCGCGCTCGCGCACGATCTCGACTTCGCGAAGGCCGCGGCCGAGATCGATGCGCAATCCGAGCGGAAACGTCGCGGCAAGCGAGCGGCCGCTCCGCCACGGCGGCGCGTGCGGATTGGTGACGTAGAGAAGCAGCGCCGCGAGCGCCGCCTCCGCGCCCTCGTCCGCGCGTGGCGTCAGCAGCTCGCTCCGATGCGCTGATATAAACGACGTCGTGGCCTCGCCCTTGGCGAAGGCCGGATGGCGCAGGCAGGAGATCAGGAATCCCTGGTTGGTGGTGACGCCGAAGGCTTCGACCTGCTCCAGTGCGACGATCAGCTTGCTCCGCGCTTCGCGCCGATCGGCGCCATGGCTGATGATCTTGGCAATCATAGAGTCGTAGAACGGCGGGATTTCCGATCCGGACTGCAGCGCATGCTCGACGCGGACGCCTTCCGGCATCTGCCAGCGCGCCATCCTGCCCGATTGCGGCATGAAATCATGGTCCACATCCTCCGAGCACAACCGTACCTCGATCGCGTGGCCGGAGAACGTGATGTCTTCCTGCTCCACGCCGAGCGGCTCGCCGCGGGCGACGCGCAACTGCAGTTCGACCAGATCGAGCCCGGTGATCGCCTCGGTGACGGGATGCTCGACCTGCAGGCGCGTGTTCATTTCCATGAAGTAGAAATCGCCATTGCCGTCGAGCAGGAATTCCAGCGTGCCTGCGCCCTCATATCGGAGCGCCTTCACTGCCTGGACCGCGACCGCGCCCATCCGCGCCCGCAACTCGGGCGACACCGCCGGCGACGGCGCCTCCTCGATCAGCTTCTGGTGCCGCCGCTGCACCGAGCAGTCGCGCTCGCCGAGATGGATCGCGTTGCCATGGCGGTCGCCGAACACCTGGATCTCGATATGACGGGGATCGACGATCGCGCGCTCGAGAATAACCGTTGCATCGCCGAATGCACCGAGCGCCTCCGAGCGCGCGCTGCGCAGCGCATCCGGGAACAACGCGGTGTCGGAGACCAGCCGCATGCCGCGCCCGCCGCCGCCGGCGACCGCCTTGATCATCACGGGAAAGCCGATGCGCCTCGCTTCCGCCAGCATGATCCCTTCGCTCTGGTCGGCGCCCTGGTAGCCGGGCACGCAGGGCACGCCGGCCTTTTGCATGATCTCCTTGGCGCCGGCCTTGTTGCCCATCGCGCGGATCGCCTCCGGCGACGGACCGATGAAGACGAGGCCAGCGTCGCGGCAGGCTTGCGCGAATTCCTCGTTCTCGGCGAGGAAGCCGTAGCCGGGATGCACAGCGCCGGCTCCGCTGGCCTTGGCGGCGGCAATGATCGCATCGATCCTGAGATAGGATTGCGACGGCAGCGCCTCGCCGATACGCACCGCGTGATCGGCCTCACGTACATGCAGTGCATCGCGGTCGGCGTCGGAATAAACCGCGACCACTCCGTAGCCGAGCTGCCGCGCGGTGCGCATGATCCGCAGCGCGATCTCGCCCCGATTGGCAATCAGGATCCTGTAGAACATCCCGCCCCCTTCACGACTCATGGCCGCGCCACCGAGAGCTGCATACGCTGAGGATTGCGCGCTTCCGCCTCGCGGCATATCGCAAGCACCTCGGCGAGCACGCTGCGGGTGTCGCGCGGATCGATCACGCCGTCGTCGAGCACGCGCGCGCTGGTGGAGAACACGTCCATCTGGCCGTCGAACACGCCGATGATCTCGGCCTTCATCGCATCCAGTCTCTCCTTCGGGATCGGCTTGCCGCGCCGTGCGGCAGCGGCTTCAGTGACGATCGCCATCGTCTCGGCGGCCTGCTCGCCGCCCATCACGGCGGTCTTGGCGTTGGGCCAGGAGAAGCAGAAGCGCGGATGGAAGCCGCGGCCGCACATGCCGTAATTGCCGGCGCCGAACGAGGCGCCGCAGTAGATCGTGATCTGCGGCACCGTCGCCGACGTCACCGCCTGGATCATCTTGGAGCCGTGCTTGATCATGCCGGCCTCCTCATAGGCTTTGCCCACCATGTAGCCGGTGGTGTTGTTCATATAGAGCAGCGGCGTGCGCGACTGGCAGCAGGCCTGGATGAAATGCGTCGCCTTGTTGGCACCGGGCACATCGAGCGGGCCGTTATTGGTGATGATGCCGATCGCCTGCCCTTCGATGCGAGCATGGCCGCAGATCGTGGCCGGACCATAATTGGCGCCGAACTCGGTGAAATCGGAGTCGTCGATGAAACGGGCAATGGCCTGGCGCATGTCGACGGGACGCTTGTGGTCCATCGGCATGATGCCGAGCAATTCTTCCGGATCATGGCGCGGCGGCTTGAACGACGCGCTCGCGGGCTTCGGCCGGTCCCATTCGAGACCCGACATGATGTCGCGCGCGATCCGGATCGCATCGCGGTCGTCTTCTGCGAGGTAGTCGCCAAGGCCGGAGATCGAGGTGTGCATCTCGGCGCCGCCAAGCTCCTCCTCGGTCGCGATCTCGCCGGTTGCGGCTTTGAGGAGCGGCGGCCCGGCCAGGAAAGCGCGGGTGCGGCCGCGCACCATCACGATGTAATCGGAGAGCCCGGTCTGATAGGCGCCGCCCGCGGTCGAAGACCCATGCGTCACCGTGACCACCGGCAGGCCGGCCGCCGACAGCCGCGCGAGGTTGCGGAAGATGTTGCCGCCTCTGACAAAGTCCTCGACGCGGTAGCGGAGAAGATTGGCGCCGGCGCTCTCGACGAGCTGCACATAGGGCAGCTTGTTCTCCAGCGCGAGTTCCTGCACCCGCAGCGTCTTGTCGAGGCCATAGGGCTGCAGCGCGCCGGCATCGATGCCGGCATCATTGGCGCTGACCATGCAGCGGATGCCGGAGACGAAGCCGATGCCTGCGATCAGCCCGCCGCCGGGCACGCTTTTCTCAGCGTCCGCGACGTCGAACATGTAGCCGGCGAGCGTCGACAGTTCGAGGAAGGGCGAGCCGGGATCGAGCACCAGCGCCACGCGTTCGCGCGGCAAGAGCTGCCCGCGCTTGTGGAAGCGTTCCTTTGCGGCCGCGGATGCGGCGCGGGTGCGCTCCTCCAGCGCCCGCATCCGGGAGATCAGCGCCAGCATGCCGTCGCGATTGGCCTGAAACGCGGCGCTGAAGGGCGAGATGGTGTTTTCGATGATGGCCATGGATCAGCCCTCTCCGTCATTCCGGGGCGCCCCTCTTGGGGCGAGCCCGGAATCCATGGGACCGCAGACGCTCGTGGAGAAATGGATTCCGGGCTCGCGCTTCGCGCGCCCCGGAATGACAGGTATGTTCCTGGTAAGCATCACGCGCTTTTCGCTTCCGAGAAATACTCGCTATACGTCTGCCGCAGTTCGACCTTGCGCAGCTTGCCGGTCGCGGTCATCGGCATCTCCTCGAGAATACGCACCAGTTTCGGTACCTGGAAGCCGCCGAGATGCTTTCGGCAATGCTCGATGATACCGGCCTCGTCGGCCACGGCATTCGGCTTCAGCTTGACGAAGGCGGAAACGGCTTCGCCCCATTGCGGGTGCGGCAGGCCGACCACCGCGGCGTTCTGCACGGCGGGGTGCGCGAGCAGCGTCTCCTCGATCTTCACGGAAGCCACGTTCTCGCCGCCGGACTTGATCATGTCCTTCTTGCGGTCGAGGAACAGCACCTCGCCATTCTCGTCGATCAGCGCGAGATCGCCGGTGTGATGCCAGCCGAACTTGCGCGCCTCTTCGGTCGCCTTCGGATCCTTGTAATAGCCCATCATCACGTTCGGCCCGCGATGCACGAGCTCGCCGATCTCGCCGCGCGGCTGCAGATTGCCATTGTCGTCCATGATCGCGGTCTCGTTGACAACAAGCGACTCGCCCCAGTAATTGCCAAAACGACTAAGCTGCACTTCCGGCCGCGACATCGTGGTCGCCGGATACATTTCGGTCTGGCCGCTGGTCAGCACGAAGTTCGGGCAGAGGTCGGCGATGGCGCGTTCGAGCAGCGGCTTGCCCATCGGCGCCATGGTGTAGATGCAGCAGCGCAAGCGGGAAAGATCGAATTCCCGCCGCCGCGGATGGTCGAGGATCGCCTGGTACATCAGCGACAGCCCGACGAAGACGGTGAGCTTGTCACGGACGATCGCCTCCATGCAGACCACAGGATCGAAGCCGCGCATCAGCGCCATCCGGCCGCCGACCGAGAGATAGCTGAGCAGCAGCACATGGCCGGCGCAGTGGAACAGCGGGAATTGACCGGTGATGCCGTCATCGCGCGAGAGCTGCATCTCGACGCAATTGCTCATCACCGCCATCACCACCGCGAGATGGCAGTGCATCGCGCCCTTCGGCCGCGACGTCGTGCCGGAGGTGTAGATGATCATGGCGAGATCGCGGTCGTTGATCTCGATCTCGGGCTCGGTGTTGGACTGGCCCTCGATGAGATCGTTGAAATTCTCGAGGCCGGTCGCCGCGACTTTTCCGGCAAGATCGATCGCGACCATCTCAATGCCGCGCTGTTCCAGCGCCGCGCGGCGTTCGGCTTGGGCATGCAGATTGTCGTCGATCAGCGCGAAGCGGACTTCGGCATGGCCGAGGATGTAATCCATGTCCGATGGCCCGAGCATGGTGTTGATCGGGACCCAGACCAGGCCGGCGCGATGAATGCCGAACAGCGCTTTGACGAATTCGACCGAATTGTTGCAGATGGTCGATATCTTTTCGCCCGGCTTCAGGCCGCGCTGCACGAGGTAGTTGGCAAAGCGATTGGCGTCGCGCTCGAGCTCGGTGAAGGTGACCTGACGCGCGCCGTCGGTGAGCGCGACACGATCCGGGAAGCGCCGCGCCGCACGCTTCAGGAGATCGCCGATCGCCACCCGGCCGATCTGCCCCGACCCCGGCACGCCGCCGGTTGCTGCGAGATTGTCCATTTGGTTCCCCTCCCTCATGTCTCGTCATTCCGGGGCAGCCCGCAGGGCTGAGCCCGGAATCCATCGGGCCGCAGGCGCTTGCGGCGAAATGGATTCCGGGCTCATCGCTTTGCGATGCCCCGGAATGACGGCGTGGCGGCTCAGTGCCTCACCCCGAACATCTGCCGCGCTTCAGCGGGGCTGGCGATCTCGCGCCCGGCCTTCCGCGCGCAGGCGGCGATCGCCTCGATCAACTGGCCGTTCGAGGTCACCTTGGTGCCATCAGCCAGATAGAAGGTGTCCTCCAACCCGGTGCGCAGGTGCCCGCCGAGATCGGCGGCATGCTGATGCAGCGGCCAGATCTCGTCGCGGCCGATCGCGGTGACCTGCCAATGCGCGTCCGGCGCCTTCAACTTCAAGAGGATCGGCAGCAGTTCCGGATCGGCAGGCATGCCCGAGGCGACACCCATCACGAAATTATATTCGAGCGGGCCGGAATACATGCCGGTCTGCCGATACATGCCGACGCAACGCACGATGCCGACGTCGAAACATTCGAATTCGGGAATCGTGCCGGCGTCCTTCATCACGTCGAGATAGTCCTGCACCTTCTCGACCGCGTTATCGAACAGCATCGGCGGCCAGGCCCAGGTGTTGTCGGCTTTGACCTTGAGATAGTTCAGCGAGCCGGCGTTGCAGGCGGCGATCTCGGGCTTGGTTTCACGGACACAATCGAGCGCGCCCTGGTAATTCGGGCCCGAGGTGCCCGTGGTGTGATTGATGATGACGCCCGGGCAGGCCTCGCGGATCGCCTGCTGGATCTCCTTGCTGACGCCGACCTCCCAGGACGGCAGATGGCCCTTGCTAGGTGCCTGCTGGCGCAGATGGATATGCATGATGCTGGCGCCGGCGTTGAAGGCCGCCTTGGCCTCGCGCGCCATCTGTTCCGGCGTCACCGGCACGTTGTGCTGTTTTGGATCAGTCAGCACGCCGTTCAGCGCGCAGGTGATAACGGCCTTCTCGCTCATGCATCCCGTCCAAAGTGTTTGAATGGCTCAGTTTTTTGCATGATGCGGGATTTGGCCGGTGCCCTCTTGCGTTGACTGGCTATTGCTGCGGCGGCAGGTCGGTTGCCGTGGCAATAGCGCGCATCGAGGTTTGCTCTGAATCAAATCCTGACGCCTCGGCGGGGCTATGAGCTTCCTTAAATCCTGGGAGACACGACATGGCCTACAAAGACCTCCTCTTGACGCTCGCGAGCTACCCCGAAACGGCTCCGCCATCGGCGATCGATCTTGCGAGCGATTTCGCCGCCGCGATCGGCGCCAAGATTTCCGCGATCGCCTGTAAGATCCGCGTCGCCGTGCCCGGCAGCTTCCTGAGCCCAGCGCTGCTCGACGTTCCCGGAATGGCTGCAACCGATGAAAAGAAATCTCGCCTTCAGGCTGAGGCTTCGCTCGCCGCGTTCCAGGCCGCCGCGGAAAAGCGCGGCGTCTTCGAGGAGCGCATCCTGGAGCGCTGCCTGACGTCCGAGCAGCGCGAGTTACTGGTCGAATATGCGCGGCTTCGCGACCTCACCATCATTCCGGTCCAGGACAATGCCCTGTTCGGCGCGTGGAACGCGGAGCCGATTATTTTCGAATCCGGGCGCCCCGTCCTGCTGCTACCGCAAACCAGCCGCAAGCCGTTCGCCCTGAATACGGCGACGGTGGCCTGGGACTTCAGCCGTCCGGCTGCGCGCGCAGTCGCAGATGCACTGCCGCTGCTTAAGCAGGCCAAGCGCGTCCACATCGTGACGGTGACCAACGAAAAGCGCATCGACACCAAGCGGTCCGGTCCGGAACTTGCGAAGCATCTCGCCCGCCACGGCGTCGAGGTGATCCTTGACACCGTCGATGCCGCGGGCCGCACAGTCGCGCACGCGCTGGAGGCGGCGCTGACGAGCCATGACAGCGACCTTCTGGTCATGGGCGCCTTCGGCCACTCCCGCTTCCGGCAATTCGTGCTCGGCGGCGCCACGCTCAGCATGATGTCGCACCCGCCGCTGCCCGTGCTGCTTTCGCATTGATAGATCACGCGGTATGGGTCCGGCCTTCGCCGGGATGACGCCTCGTAGGGTGGGCAGAGCGAAGCGTGCCCACCATCAACATTCCGCACGCAATGGTGGGCACGCTGCGCTTTGCCCACCCTACGACTGCGGCACGACTGGGGCTAGGACGCGGCCGCCTCCGTGAACGATCCGCTGCTGCGATAGATCGCCAGATCGCGCGAGCCGGAGAAGATCGCGCGCGGCTTCAGGCCGTAGAAGCGGCGGATCGAGTGGCTGAAATGGGTGGAGTCGGGGTAGCCGATGTCCTGCGCGAGATGGGCGAGGTTGATGTCCTGATTGGCGAAGTGCAACAGATGCCGCGCCCGCTTCCAGGCGCGGAAGGAACGGAACGAGATTCCGGTCTCCTCCTTGAACAGATGCAGGAAGCGCGAGGGCGACAGCGAGGCATCCGCCGCGCAATCCGCCGCCGTCACCGGTTCGCCGGAGAATTTGCCGATGCGCGCGATCGCGCGCACCACGCGCGGGTCGAGCCTACGCTGCGGCAGCGCCTGGCCGAAGCACATGATGTCGAACTCGGCGTTCGAGAGGTCATCGCTATATTGCCGCCGTCCCAGCGCGGCATAGGCGGCGCGGATGCGGTCGGCGTAGAACTGGCTTTCCGGGCCCATCAACTGTCGGGCAAACGATTCGAGCGCGCCGACGCGGACGCTTTCGGGCTCGATGGCAACGCAGATCGCCGAGCGATAGTCGCTCGCGATCGTATGCCGCAGGTTCGGCATGGTCACGACGAGGTCGCCATAGGATTCCCGGCCGTCGCTGGTCGCAAGGCGCAGGCCGCCCTTGATCGCGACATAGACATGGAATGCGCCCGGACAGCGCTCGCGCGGGCGGCCGAGCAGTCCGGCATAGAACACGCGCTCCGGCGTGATCAGCATCAAATGGCCTACTTCACGGGCCTGGTCGTCCATGGTGGTTCCTCCTCGCACGGCTCTTCCCGGCCGCTGCGGCGCCAACCATAGCCGAAATCCGGCTGAAGTCACCGTTACAAATGGGGCAAGGAAACGGCTCTCGCCGTCATTGCGAGCCACCGGGTCGGCGCGTAGCGCCGCCCGATGACAGGCTCCGCGAAGCAATCCATGCCACCACGAGTGGAGAGATGGATTGCTTCGTCGCTGTCGCTCCTCGCAATGACGGTTGGGGCGGGCGCGTTACCCACGCACCCGCGGCGCGACGTTTTGCTCCGCGCCGGCCTTGCGTTCCGCCGCGACCGCCCGCTGGTATGCCTCGCGCTGCTGCAACGTTGCCCAATAGGCTGCGACATTGGGACCGAAATCCTTGGCGAGCCCGATATTGTCGGCGAGCCGCAGCGCATAGCCGATGGCGATGTCGGCGGCGGTGAAACGGCCGGCGCACAGCGTCTCGGCCTTGCCGGTCGCCGCCTCAACGGCGCGCAGGCGGCCGAAGAACCATTTGGCGTAGTCGCCGACGACCTGCGGATTGCGCCGCTCCTCCGGCTCGAGCTGGCCGTAGCGAAGCACCAGGGTCTGCGGAAAGGTCAGCGTCGCGTCGGAAAAATACATCCAGTTCAGGAAGGCGCCATAGGCCGGCTCGTCGGGTCCGACGATCAGCGGTGTCGGGCCATATTTGGTACCAAGGTAATGGCAGATGCCGGACGACTCCGTCATCCGCGTCTCGCCATCGATCAGGAAGGGAATCGTGCCGAGCGGATTGAGCGCGAGATAGTCCTTCGCGAACACGCGCGGCGGGAACGGAAGCATCTTGAGCTCGTAGGGCAATCCCATTTCCTCGAGCATCCAGAGCGGCCGGAACGAACGCGCGGCTTCGCAGTGATAGAGCGTGACCATCTCAGGCGTTTCCTTTTGTAGCCGGCAGCGTACCCATCATCTTGCATAGCACCATCAGCATCACTTCGTCAGCGCCGCCGCCGATCGAGGTCAGGCGGCTGTCGCGATAGGCGCGACTCACCGGGGTTTCGTTCATGAAGCCCATGCCGCCCCAATATTGCAGGCAGGCGTCGGTGAGTTCGCGCCCGAGCCGGCCCGCCTTCAGCTTCGCCATGGTGGCGAGCCGGGTGACGTCCTCGCCCGCGACCAGCGCCTCGCCGGCACGATAGATCAGCGAGCGCAACAGCTCGACCTCGGTCTGCATCTCTGCGAGCTTGAAATGCACCACCTGGTTGTCCAGGATCGAGCCGCCGAACGCTTTCCGATTGCGGGTATATTCAATGGTTTCGTTGATCATGAACTCATGCGCCTTCAGGCAGGCGGCGGCGCCCCACAGCCGCTCCTCCTGGAACTGGATCATCTGGTAGGTGAAACCCTTGCCTTCCTCGCCGATCCGGTTGCGCTTGGGCACCCGGACGTTATCGAAGAAAATCTGCGCGGTGTCGGAGGAGCGCATGCCCATCTTGTCGAGCTTTCGCGCGATGGTGACGCCCTTGCTCTTCATCGGCACGCAGATCAGCGACTTGTTGCGATGGACCTGGCCGTCGCTGGTGTTGGCGAGCAGGCAGATCCAGTCTGCTTGCGTGCCGTTGGTGATCCACATCTTGCCGCCATTGATGACATAGTCGTCGCCGTCGGAGCGCGCATTGGTCTTGATCGAGGCGACATCGGAGCCGGCACCGGGCTCGGAGACGCCGATGCAGGCGACCTGATCGCCCGAGATCGCCGGCACCAAGAACTCGCGCCGCACCTCGTCGGAGCCGAACCGCGCCAGCGCCGGTGTCGCCATGTCCGTCTGCACCCCGATCGCCATCGGCACCCCGCCGCATCTGATGGCCCCTAACTCTTCCGCCATCATCAGCGCATAGCTGTAGTCGAGCCCCTGGCCGCCGAATTCGACGGGCTTGTTGAGGCCGAGGAAACCGAGACTGCCGAGCTTCTTGAACAGCTCATGCGCGGGGAAGATGCCGGCGTCTTCCCAGTCGTCGACATAGGGGTTGATCTCGGCGGCGATGAATTTCTGCAAGGCGCGGCGGGGTTCGTCGTGGTCGGCGGTGAAGATCATGCTGGTTCAGGCTCCAATCGGTGTTCTTGGTCGGCCGTCATGGCCGGGCTTGTCCCGGCCATCCACGCCTATCCGGTCACGCGGGACCAAAGACGTGGATGCCCGGGACAAGCCCGGGCATGACGGTGGTGTGTTCCTCGTCACAATCCCATCTGGCGGCTGGCGAGATCCTTCATGATTTCCTCGGTGCCGCCGCCGATGGCGTTGACCTTGACCTCGCGGTAGATGCGCTCGACCTTGATGCCGCGCATGAAGCCGGCGCCGCCGAAGATCTGCACCGCCTCCGAGGCGCAGAACGCCATGGTCTGGGTCGCCTGGTTCTTCATCATGCAGATCTCGGCGACCGGGCTTTCGCCTTGCTCCAGCCGCCAGGCCAGCATCTCCAGCATCGCTTGCGACGCTGCGACCTTCTGCGCCATGTCGACGATCTTGTGGCGGATCACCTGGTGCTGGGCGATCGGCTTGCCGAAGGTCTTGCGCTCCTTGGCGTAGGCGATCGCCTCCTCGAGGCAGACGCGCGCGTAAGCCGTGCAGCTTGCCGCCATGCCCATGCGCTCGCTGTTGAAATTCTGCATGATGATCTTGAAGCCCTGCCCCTCCTCGCCGATCAGGTTTTCGGCCGGCACACGGCACTCGTCGAAATGCAATGTCGCCGTATCGGACGCCCACCAGCCCATCTTCTTCAGCTTGGTCCGCGACAGGCCGGGCGTATCGCCCTCGATCAGAAGCAGGCTGACGCCGCCGGCGCCTTCGCCGCCGGTGCGCACGGCGACCGTCAGATAATCGGCGCGCACGCCCGAGGTGATGAACGTCTTCTCGCCGCTGACGATGTAGTGATCGGCGTCGCGGCGCGCCTTGGTGCGGAGGTTGGCGACATCGGAGCCGCCGCTCGGCTCGGTGATCGCGAGCGCGGAAATCTTCTCACCCGACAACACTTCCGGCAGCACCCGCGCCTTGACGTCGGCCCTAGCGGCGCGCGCGATCGGCGGCGAGCCGATGGTGTGGCTCATCAGGCTCGATGAGATACCGCCGGCGCCGGCCCGCGCCAGTTCCTGCGACGCCACGATCTTCATGAACTGGTCGGCAGGAATGCCGCCATATTCCTCGGGAAAGCCCAGCCCCAATAGACCGATCTCGGAGGCCTTGCGATAGAGCTCGCGCGGAAACTCGCCCGCTTCGTCCCACCCATGGGCGTGGGGCTCGATCTCCTTTTGCACGAATCGGCGCACCGCCTCGCGAAAGACCTCGTGCTCGCTGGTGTAGAATGGGCTCGCCATCCCCTTGCTCCGTCGACTCTGGTGGCCGGAACGATGTCCGGAAATCGCCAACCTAACTTGCGTCGAGTGGCTGCCGGCGGCGAATGGGCGCCGATCCTACCCCCGGTCCAGCCACTAAACGCAAGACAGATTCCGGCCCCGGCCCGTCCACTGGCGCTCTTGCGGATCATGATCAGGCGGCGCCAGACCGCCCACCGTGGGAGGGAAATTTGCCGGTTCGTTACTACGACTGGATCGCCCATCATGGCCGGAGGACGCCTGACAAGGTCGCGATGGTCGACCTCGGCAGCGGCCGCCGCTTCACCTATGCGCAATCCGACGCGCGGATCTCGAGGCTGGCCGCGCATTTGCGCGATCAGCTCAAGGTCGCGCGCGGCGACCGGGTCGCGGTGCTGGCGCTGAACACCACCGATACACTGGAGGTGCAGTTCGCCTGCGGGCGGCTCGGTGTCGTGTTCCTGCCGCTCAACACCCGCCTCACGGTGCCGGAATTGCAGTTCATCGTCGGCGATGCCTCGCCGAAAGTCATGATCCATGACGGCGATCTCGCCGAGACCGCGCTCAGCGTCGCCAGGCTCTGCAACATATCATCGACACTGCGGCTCGGCCCTGACGGCTCCTATGAAGCCGGCATCGCAGCGGCACAGCCGATCGAGACGTTCGAGCCTGTCACGCTCGATGACATCTCGACCATCATGTACACCTCGGGTACGACCGGCCAACCCAAGGGCGCCATCATCACCCACGGCATGACGTTCTTCAATTGCGTCAATCTCGGCGGCCTCGCCTACATCTCGCCATCCTCGGTATTCCTCTGCGTGCTGCCGCTGTTCCATACTGGTGGGCTCAATTGCTACACCAACCCGGTGCTGCATGCCGGCGGCACCGTCCTGATCATGCGCAACTTCGATCCCGGCGAGGCCTTGCGCCTGATCAGCGATCCCGCTGAGCGCATCAACGTCTTCTTCGGCGTGCCCGCGATCTACCAGTTCATGGCGCAGCATCCGTCGTTTGCGAGCGCCGATTTCGGCCGGTTGATGATCGGCGGCGTCGGCGGCGCGCCGATGCCGGTGCCGCTACTCAAGGTGTGGGAAGCGCGCGGCGTGGCGTTGCAGCAGGGCTATGGCATGACCGAGACATCGCCCGCGGTGATGGCGCTCGATCGCGAGGATGCCGCGCGCAAGGCAGGCTCCGCCGGCAAGCCGGTGCTGCACACGGAAGTGCGGATCGTGCGCCCTGATGGCACCGACGCTGATGTGGGTGAACTCGGCGAGCTCTGGGTCAGGGGCCCGAACATCACGCCGGGCTACTGGAACCGGCCCGACGCCAACGCCTCCTCCTTCACCGACGGCTGGCTGCATACGGGCGATGCGACGCGTGTCGACGAGGAAGGCTTCTACTACATCGTCGACCGCTGGAAGGACATGTACATCTCCGGCGGCGAGAACGTCTATCCGGCCGAAGTCGAGAACGTGCTGCACCAGATTGCTGCGGTCGCCGAGGCCGCCGTGATCGGCATTCCCGACGAGCAATGGGGTGAGGTCGGCATGGCGATCGTCGCGGTGAAGCCGGGGCAAACGCTGACGCCGGCGGACATCCACGCTCATTGTGCGGCCAATCTGGCGCGCTTCAAATGCCCGCGCACAATCGAATTCGTCGAGGCGCTGCCGCGCAATGCGACCGGCAAGATCCACAAGCCGACGCTGCGCAAGCAATTCGCCGAGCAGAAGCCGACCGATCTGGCGCAAGCTTCGTGACATAGCGCGCTAACAGGTTTCGCCGCCGCCTGCCGGGACCGGCGGCGATTGTCGTGCGTTCGTCCCCAACCACAAAAAGCCCGAGGAAATTGCTTTATGCAGAACAAGACAATCGCTTTGCTTGCCGCTGTCGCGGCCTTCTCCCTGCTCTCAACTCAAGGCGCGCTTGCGCAGAAAAAATACGACACCGGCGCCTCCGACACTGAAATCAAGATCGGCAACGTCGAGGCCTATAGCGGCCCGGCTTCGGCCTACGGCATTATCGGCAAGACCGAGGAAGCCTATTTCAAGATGATCAACGATCAGGGCGGTGTGAACGGTCGCAAGATCAACTGGATCTCCTATGACGACGGCTATTCGCCACCAAAGACGGTGGAGCAGGTCCGGAAATTGATCGAGGGTGATGAGGTGTTCCTGGTGTTCAACGCGTTGGGCACGCCGACCCAGACCGCGGTGCAGAAATATCACAACGCCAAGAAGGTGCCGCAGCTCTTCCTCGCCACCGGCGCCAGCAAGTGGAACGATCCGAAGGATTTTCCCTGGACCATGGGTTTCCAGCCGAGCTACCGGGTCGAGGCGAGAATCTTCGCGAAATACATTCTCAAGAACAAGCCGAACGCCAAGGTCGCGATCTTCTATGCCAATGACGATTTCGGCAAAGACTATCTCGCAGGCATCAAGGAGATCTTCGGCGACAAGGGATCGAGCCTGATCGTGGCCGAGGAGAGCTACGAGACCACCGAGCCCTCGATCGATTCCCACATCGTCAAGCTGAAGGGCACCGGCGCCGACGTCTTCGTCAACATCGCGACGCCGAAATTCGCCGCGCAGGCGATCAAGAAGATCGCCGAACTGGACTGGAAGCCGATGCACCTGATGACGGACGTCTCGATCTCGATCGGCGCCGTCATGAAGCCGGCCGGACTCGATGCCTCCGAAGGCGTGCTGTCGGCGGGATATCTCAAGGATGCGTCCGATCCGCAATGGAAGGACGATGAGGGCATGAAGAAGTTCATGGCCTTCATCGACAAATACATGCCGGGCGCCAACATCTCCGACGCCAACACCGTTTACGGCTACGCCGCGGCGCAGACCTTGGTGCAGGTGCTGAAGCAATGCGGCGACAATCTCACCCGCGAAAACGTGATGAAGCAGGCCGCAAGCCTGAAGGATTTCGCACCGGATACGCTGATCCCCGGCATCAAGGTCAACACCGGCCCGAATGATTTCGCCCCGATCGAGCAGCTCAAGATGATGCGCTTCACCAAGGGACAATGGGAATTGTTCGGCGACATCATCAGCGCCGAAACCGGCGGTTAGTCGTCTACGAGTCATTCCGGGACGCGAACCCGGAATGACAGTTCATCAATCGGCGGTTCGTAGCTCGGGTGGAGCGCAGCGCAACCCGGGAGATGCCCGCCGAACGGCTCGACCGGTCCCGGATTGCGCTGCGCTCCATCCGGGCTACAGGCATCGTCATCCTTGAGATCGTGTGGACGGCTCCCCACTTCAACGAGTGGCCCAACAACGCGAGCCGCCGATCGTGGATAGCCAGATGCACTATCTGCCGATGACGCCGGGATCGTTTTCGATCCTGGTGTTCCTGGCGTTGGTGCTGGTGATCCTGATCCAGCTCCGCATTCTCCGCTATGCCTATCTGAGCCTGGGCGTCAGTCCGGGAGCGGCGTTCCTGCTGCTGTTCGGTTCGCTGCTCGGCAGCTATCTCAATATTCCGATCACGGAATTGTCGGGACCGCCCGTGAGATCGGGCGAGGTCGTCGACTTCTTCGGCATGCGCTATGTCGTGCCGCTGGTGACCGCGCCCAGCACGATCCTCGCCGTGAATGTCGGCGGCGCGGTGATTCCGACATTCATGTCGATCTATCTGGTCGTCAGATACGAGCTCTGGGTCAGGGCCGCGATCGGCACCGCCATCATCGCCTTCATCGTCCATTCGCTGGCAACGCCGGTGCCGGGTATAGGCATCGCCGTGCCCGTGTTCGTGCCCGTCGTCAGCGTTGCGATCATCGCGCTCGTACTCTCGCGTATATATGCCGCGCCGCTCGCTTATATCGCAGGATCGGTCGGAACGCTGATCGGCGCCGATATTCTCAACCTGGACAAGATCGGCAGCCTGGGGGCGCCCATCGCCTCGATCGGCGGTGCCGGCACGTTTGACGGCGTGTTCCTGACCGGCATTCTCGCCGTGCTGCTCGCCTCCGTCGTTTCGCCGTCGCCGCTGCGGCGTGCCTGATCGGCGCGACGCTAACCCGGCAGAAAAATCGCGAACGGCTCGTCGATGGTGCGGCGGAGGTGCTCGCGGTAGAGCGCGTAGTTTTCATCGTCCGGTGACACCCGCCCGACCGAGGGATTGGCGATATTCTTGATCGGCACGAATGCAATTGGTGCAGCGATCGGCGTCAGCAGCGAGCCGCGGCCGGCGAGCAATGTCGTGATGATGCCGTACATCTCGCCGGTGTTGCGCGGCCTGGACACCGTGATCAGGCGATGCTGGCCGTGCCGGTTGGTGACGAGATAGACGAAGCCGGACTGATTGGGCACGGCGACTTCGCCGAACTGGGTGTAGGCGGCATCCAGCCGTTCGCCTTCGCGAAAAATCAGCGACGAGACGGCGTCGTCCCAGGCGATCTCGGTGCGATAGGCATAGACCGCGTCCTTGGCCCCGAAGGAGGGCCTGACCGTGAGATAGGTGCCCTCGATCCACTGCACCGCCCGCCGCGAATACGCCCCTAACCCGTCGGGCGCGACTTCGCCATTGGCCACCGGAATCGCCGGCGCCGGCTGGACCTTGCGCAAGGAGACGCCGAGCGCCTGTTCCAGCCGCACCGTGGTCTGCAGCGTGAACGGGCGGCGCCCGCCCAAGACCTTCTCCAATGTCGAGAGGCTGAGCTTGGCCTGCTCGGCCAGCGCCTGCCGCGAGATGCGCCGGCGCGCCAGTTCCTCGCGGATCAGCTCCGCGATCTGCCGGCTTTGTTCTTCGGAGAGCTGCTTGTCCGGCGTCGGCATCGTCACCCCATGCTGATTCACGCCGACTCTACCAGACCGCACATTTCAGCACAAAACCGCACAAAGCCGCCGACAGCGCGGCGTGCGGCGCCCGGCGGCGGCTGAACAATGCCGATCATTCTGCTCGCGCCTCGAGGCACTTTCCCGAAGATTTTGTACGTCCAAGACATTCCTCGGGAGAAGGAAATGACGACGTGCGATTGTATCGTGACCGGCCGCCCGCGCCTGTCGCGCAGGATGCGAATAGTGCTGTTCTTTCTGGTGGAAGGCGTTGCCGCGCTCATCATCGGGTTCGCGGCATTGTTTGTGAACTTCGCGCCGGCGTGGTCGGTAGAGATCAAGCCGCCGGCAGCGTTCATCAAGCCGGGCGACGCCCGTTCCGGCTCGCTGCTGCTGAAGACCGACGAGGGATATGACGATGCCGTCAGGCTCGGCACCGATGTCGACCTCACGGTGTCAGGCCCGACCATCCGCGCCCGCGTCACGCAGATCTTCCGCAACCCGACCAAGGACTGGGTCGAAGCGGTTTACGTCTATCCGCTGCCGGCAGGCGGCGCGGTCGACACGCTGAAGATGGTGGTCGGCGATCGCATCGTGGTCGGCGATATCAAGGAGCGCAAGCAGGCGCGCATCATCTATGAGCAGGCCAAACAGAACGGCCAGAAGGCCGCGGTGACCGAACAGGAGCGGCCGAACATCTTCACCAACTCGGTCGCCAATATCGGCCCGGGCGAAACCGTGCTGGTGCAGATCGAATACCAGGAGCCGGTGCAGCAGTCCGGCAACGAATTCTCACTGCGCGTGCCGATGGTGGTCGCGCCCCGCTACAATCCGAAGCCGCTCGCGCAGAGCGTCGACCTCCGTCCAGATGGCAGCGGCTGGGGTGCGACGAAGGCTGATCCCGTTCCGGATCGCGACCGCATCACGCCGCCGGTGCTCGACCCGGCCGAGCATGCGCCCGTCAATCCGACCAAGGTCACCGTGCGCCTGCAGGCCGGCTTCCCGCTCGGCGAGGTGAAGAGCCATCATCACACCGTCAACCTCGAGAGCATTGACGACGCGACGCGGATCATCAAGCTCGCCGATGGTCCGGTGCCTGCGGACCGCGATTTCGAACTGACCTGGAAGCCTGCCGCCGAAAAGGCTCCGTCGGTCGGGCTGTTCCGCGAGCATGTCGGCGACGCCGACTATCTGCTCGCGTTCGTTACCCCGCCTGCCGTCGAGCAGGCCGAGCAGAAGCCCCGTCCGCGTGAAGTGATCTTCGTGATCGACAATTCCGGCTCCATGGGCGGCACCTCGATCGTGCAGGCGAAAGCGAGCCTGACTTACGCGCTCGGCCGGCTGCGGCCGAACGATCGTTTCAACGTGATCCGTTTCGACAACACCATGGACGTGCTGTTCCCATCGGCGGTGCCGGCGGACAGCGAGCATCTCGGCCACGCCACCGCCTTCGTGAGCGCGCTGCAGGCCAATGGCGGCACCGAGATGGTGCCGGCGATGCGGGCGGCGCTGACGGATCGCTCGAACAGCGATTCCGATCATGTCCGCCAGGTGGTGTTCCTGACCGATGGCGCCATCGGCAACGAACAGCAATTGTTCGAGACGATCACGGCGATGCGCGGCCGCTCCCGCATCTTCATGGTCGGCATCGGCTCGGCGCCCAACACCTATCTGATGACGCGCGCCGCCGAGCTCGGCCGCGGCGCCTTCACCCATATCGGCTCCACCGACCAGGTCGAGGAGCGCATGCGCTCGCTGTTCGCGAAGCTCGAGAATCCCGCGGTGACCAGTCTCTCCGCCAAATTCTCCGACGCACATGCCGAGGTTACGCCGGCGATCCTTCCCGACCTCTACCGCGGCGAGCCGCTGGTGCTGGCGGCCAAACTCGACAAGCTCGCGGGCTCCGTCGAGATCAAGGGCCGCATCGGCGACCGCCCCTGGCTCGTGACGCTGCCGCTGGCGAACGCCGCCGAAGGCAAGGGCCTGTCGAAGCTGTGGGCGCGGCGCAAGATCGACGACGCCGAGGTTGCGCGCACCACGCGGCAGGCGAGTCCTGAGGACGCCGACAAAACCATCCTGGCGCTGGCGCTCGAGCATCAGCTCGTGACGCGGCTGACCAGCCTGGTTGCGGTCGACAAGACCCCAAGCCGGCCCGACGGCGAGCCGCTGAAAGTGAGTGAACTGCCGCTCAACCTGCCCGCGGGCTGGGATTTCGCGAAAGTCTTCGGCGAGCGCCCGCAATTGCCGGCGGCACCGACCGAGCGGCGCGCGGAAGGCGACGGACGGATGCAGCTTGCGGCCCTGAAGCGCCCGGCGGTGGTGCAGGCGCCCGACGCGATCAAGCTGCCGAAGACCGCGACCGACGCCGAACTGAAGATGATCGCCGGCGCGATCCTGCTCACGCTCAGCCTGTTCCTATTCGCATTCATCCGGCGTCGGAACTTCGCCCACTGATGCCGAATGAAAAGAGGAGGCGCCCCCACCTCCTCTTGGCGCGCGCGGCCTCCCGTCCCCGAGGGCCGCGCGCGACTCTTTCCACACGCGTCATTGCGAGCGCAGCGAAGCAATCCATGTCACCGCTTGTGGAGAGATGGATTGCTTCGTCGCTGCGCTCCTCGCAATGACGTCGGAGTATCGGTCAAATGCCGCGTTTCCTTGCCCCTCTCCTCCTCGCCCTCCTCGGCCTAATCCTGTTCGGCCAAGGCGCCTACATCCACGCCAAAGCCCTCCTCGCGCAGGTGCTGCTCGAACGTGCCTTCACCCAAACCATCGCCACCGGGCATCCGACAAAACCGTGGTCATGGGCCGACACCTGGCCGGTCGCGCGCATCGAGGTGAAGCGGCTCAATGCCAGCACCATCGTGCTCGCGGGCTCCAGCGGCCAGGCGCTCGCCTTCGGTCCGGGCCAAGTCGAGCTCACACCCGAGGCCGGCGAACGCGGCGTTGCCGTCTATTCCGCGCATCGCGACACCCATTTCCGCTTCCTGAAGGACGTCGTGATCGGCGACGAGATCGACGTCACCCGCAGCGATGGCAAGACCTTCCGCTATCGCGCCGACGCCAGCTCGGTGGTGCGCTTCGATGCCTCCGGCATCGATCCATTGTCGAGCGGATATGAGCTGGTGCTCTCGACCTGCTGGCCATTCGACGCGCTGACATCGGGGCCGGAACGCTATCTGCTGCGCGCGACGATGATCGAATCCGGCCCCTCGCGGATGACAACACCGTGAATATTGTCCGTGCGGTGGGATATCGCATCAACGCGTAGCGGCATGCAGCCAAGGTGAGTTGCCACGCTGCGCAAGCCTCAATAGAAATAACAAAAAACATGGCGCACGGTGTTCGCTGCAGCGCCGCAGGAAACGACAAGGCGAGGTCCATGGAAGCACAGTTCAGTCCCGCATCCGCTCCGACAGAGAAATGGTCGCCGTCGCGTGATGCCAGCGACGTGGTCAAGCGGATCCATGCGATGCTGCACCCGCGCAACATCGTGCTGGTTGGCGCCACGGACAAGCCCGGTAATTACGCCGAGCGGATCTGGAACAACCTGATCAAATACGGATATCGCGGCGGGCTTTATCCCGTAAACACCAAGCGCGAGACGATCTGGGGCGTCACCTGCTACAAGGATTTTGCGAGCCTCCCCGACAAGCCTGATCATGTGCTGGTGCTGGTGCCGGCGCGCTTTGCGGTGCAGGTGATCCGCGATGCAGCCGCCGCCGGCGCGCGCTCCGCCACCATCGTCACCTCTGGCTTCAGCGAGTTGCAGGACGAAGAAAGCCAACGGCTCGCGGTGGAATTGAAACAGGCGGTGCAGGAGACCGGGCTTGCGGTGACTGGACCCAATTGCCTGGGAAACTTGAGCGCCGGCGAAAACCTCTTCACCAATATCGACGACCGCATGGTCACCATGGAAGCCGGACCGGTGGCGATCGCCGGCCAATCCGGTGCGATCGTGATGGCGATCCGCCAGACGCTGGAGGATCGCGGCGTCGGTGTCGGCTACATGGTGACGACCGGCAATGAGAGCGGGCTGACCACACCCGACCTGATGACCTATTTCGCCGCCGATCCGAGCGTCCGCGTCATCGTGGTCTACCTGGAAGGCGTGCGAAACACGAAGGCGTTCCGCGATGCCTGCAAGGCCGCTCGCGCGGCCGGCAAGCCGGTGATCGCGCTGAAGCTCGGCGCCTCCGAAGGCGGCCGCGCCGCGGCGATGGCACATACCGGCGCGCTCGCCGGCTCGATCGAGACCTTTGACGCGATCTCGACCCGCGAGGGCGTGATCCGCGTCCGCGGCCTGGATGAATTGATCGAGACCACCGAATGCTTCGTGCATGCCGATCTGCCGAAGGGCAACCGGCTCGCCGCGGTGTCGCTGTCCGGCGGCAAGCGCGGGCTCCTGATCGACGCGTTCTATTCGGCCGGACTGAATTTCGCGCCACTCAGCCCGAATGCGACCGAGCAGCTTGCAAAAATGCTCGGCCCCGGCAGCATTGTCGGTAACCCGCTGGACGCCGGCTTTGCCGCCGTGGTCGATCCCTCCGTCTACATGAAGTCGATCAAGATCATGATCGACGACCCTGACACCGACATCGTCATCATCGATGCCGAACTGCCGAAGGCGCCGCATGAGCTGCGCGAACGCAATCTTCGCATCGTCAACGAGATGGCCGGCCACGCCGGCAAGCCCGTGATCTATATCAGCGCGATGTCGATCGGCTTCACCGAGCATACCAAGGCGCTGCGCAAGACGCTGCCCAACGTCGCGGTGCTGCAGGGGCTCGACCGCGCGGTCGGCGCGATCAAGTCGCTGATCGACTACGCGCAGCTCCGCAAGGAAGTGCCTGACATCGTCTCGAGCTCGACGGCATCCGCGCGCGCGATGCTGGAGAAGGCGCTGAACGGCGCCAACGGCGCCGCGGCGCTCGACGAGGTCGCCTCGAAAAAGCTGCTCAAGGCTTACGGCATTCCGATCTCGAAGGAGGAGCTCGCGCAGACGGCGACGGAGGCGGCGACCATTGCCCGGAAGATCGGCTTTCCCGTGGTCGCGAAGGTGGTCAGCCCTGATATCCTGCACAAGTCCGATATCGGCGGCGTGGTGCTGAACCTCAACAGCGCGGCAGAGGTGAAGAAGGCGTTCAATGAGATCACGGCGCGGGTCAGGAAGCTCAAGAACAAGCCGAAGCTCGAGGGCATCCTGATCGCACAGCAGGTCAAGGCCGATCTCGAGCTCGTGGTCGGCGCCTCGCTCGACGCCGAGATGGGACCGGTGGTGCTGTTCGGCACCGGCGGCGTCGATATCGAATTATTGAAGGACGTCGCGCTCGCCGGTGCACCGATCGATGCGGAAGAGGCAAAACAGCTCATCGCGAAGACAAAAGCCGGCATCAAGCTGAAGGGCTATCGCGGCAAGCCGGCACTGCACGAGGCCTCCGCGGTGAAGGCGCTGGTCGGGCTCTCCAACCTGATCGCCGACGCCGGCAACCGCATCGCCTCGATCGACATCAATCCGTTCCTGATCAACCCGAAGCTCGGCATCGCCGTGGATGCGTTGATCGTGCTGAACAACGCCGCTGCGAACAAGGCGGCGGGGCATTGATCGCTCTCGTCATGCGCGGGCTTGACCCGCGCATCCATCAAGAAATGAGTCTTGCGGGGGAGGATGGATTGCCGGGTCAAGCCCGGCAATGACGGCCGGGTTGTAGGGTGGGCAAAGCGAAGCGTGCCCACCTTTACTTGCACCGACCGTGAATGGTGGGCACGCTGCGCTTTGCCCACCCTACGAAGTCGCATCAAAACGCCGCGCCCCATTGCCGCGCGGTCTGCAAGATCCAATCGCGATACAGCGTCAGTGGCGTCACGCCGGTGATGCCGCCGCAACCGGCGGAATTGTTCGGCCCCGTTGACCAGCTAATGACGCCGACGATCGCCGGACCCGTTTGCTTGTCCTCGAACACCGGCCCGCCGGAATCGCCGGTGCAGGCGCCAAGCCCGTCGCGCGCGCCCTGACTGAGCGGATCGACCAGGCGGATCTGCAGCGTGCCCGGCTGGCCGGTCGCAATCAGCCCGGCGACGCGGACCATGCCGCCGCTTTTGCCGTCGCCGCGCACGGTGACGCCGATGCCCGCGATGGTGAAGCGGCCGCCGACGACAACCGGAATGTTGGGCGCGCCGAGCGCCGCGGGCGCCTTGCCGGCAGCGGGCGCGGCAAGCTGCAGCAGCGCGACGTCGGCGGTGGCGCGATGAGAGGTCATGGCGTCCATCCTGAACGCGGGATGGATCGCGATGCTCTTGACGTCCTTCAATTGCGGCTGCCGGTCCGGGCCATATTCGACGATCTTGTAGTCCGCGCCGGACTGCACGCAATGCGCCGCCGTGAGCACCACCTTCGGCGCGATCAGTGCGCCGGTGCAGAAATTGCCGCGCGAGCCGACGATGGTGACGATGGAGCGGCCGACGCCTTCGGCGGACGGCACGCCGCCGCCAACGATGGCGGAGGCCGGCGTGGAGGAGAGCAGCGCGAGCGCTGCTGATATCGCGAGCAAGGCTTTCATGAGCACAGCAATAGCTTGCGTCGCGCGCATCGCCAAGCCGCCGGATTCAGGCTAGCTCCCCTGAGCGATCCGTGTTAGCCGCTGCGTCAACACGCATAACGGCAGGCAGCAGGAAATGATCGAGGCAGTGATCTGGGATTTCGGCGGCGTCTTGACCACCTCGCCGTTCGAGGCGTTCACGCGGTTCGAGACCGAGCGCGGCCTGCCCGCCGACATCATCCGCCGCACCAACGCCGCCAACCACCTGGAAAACGCCTGGGCCAAGTTCGAGCGCGCCGAGGTCGACATCGAGACCTTCGATATGCTGTTCGCTGCCGAATCGCTGGCGCTCGGCGCCGAGGTGCGCGGCCGGGACGTGCTGCCGCTGCTGCAGGGCGACCTGCGCCCGGACATGGTGGAAGCGCTGAAGCGCATCAAGGCCCAATTCAAGACCGGCTGCATCACCAACAACCTGCCGGCGAACGCGATCGGGAGCAGAAGCGGCCGCACGCTCTATGTCGCCGAGGTGATGGCGCTGTTTGATCACGTGATCGAATCCGCCAAGATCGGCCTACGCAAGCCGGATCCGCGCATTTACAAGCTGATGGTGGAAACGCTGAAGGTCGATCCGAACAATTGCGTCTATCTCGACGATCTCGGCGTCAACCTGAAGCCCGCGCGCGACATGGGCATGACCACGATCAAGGTCGTGAGCGCGGACCAGGCGATTTCAGAGCTGGAGGCGGCAACCGGACTGGTATTGCGCTAGGCACGGACTCTCCCTCTCCCCGCCCTTCGCGGGGAGAGGGTTGGGGTGAGGGGCTGTCTCCGCGATCACAGTGACAGATGGACTCGCGGAGAGCCCCCCTCACCCGGATCGCATCTGCGATGCGATCCGACCTCTCCCCGCAGGCGGGGCGAGGTGGAGCGGAGTTCGCTCCCCGATCGAGAACAAATATCGCTAGGCGGAAAATGCCGGAACCGGGCCTGCCCTCACGCAAACGAGCCTTGTGCTTTGCGGCCAAGGCAGGCAGAACAATCTGATGCACCAAGGCAAATCCGGAGCTTACATCGGTGGCTGACAATCGGCCTGCGGCCTCGATCGAGGCCGTCGAAAGCGGTCTCGCCGCGCAAGGCTATATCGCGAGCCGGCAAATCGCGACCGCGGTTTATCTGTCGCAAGAGATCGAGAAACCGATCCTGGTCGAAGGCCCCGCGGGCGTCGGCAAGACTGAGCTGGCGAAGGCGATCGCCGCCTGGCGCGGCATGAAGATGATCCGCCTGCAGTGCTACGAGGGGCTCGATGAGGCCAAGGCGCTGTATGAGTGGAAGTATGCAAAACAGCTCCTCTATACGCAGATCTTGAAGGACAAGCTCGGTGAGGTGCTGGGCGGCGCGCAGACGCTGCATCAGGCGCTCGACCAGCTCCACGCCTTCGGCGATGTGTTCTTCTCCAAGGAATTCGTCGAGCCGCGGCCGCTGTTGCAAGCATTGGAGCAGCCGGCGGGCTGCGTGCTGCTGATCGACGAGATCGACAAATCGGACGCCGAGTTCGAGTCGCTGCTCCTCGAAATCCTCAGCGATTTCCAGGTCACCATTCCCGAACTCGGTACGGTTTCGGCGATCGCGCCGCCGACCGTGATCCTGACCTCCAACAGCGAGCGCGATCTCGGCGACGCCCTGAAGCGGCGCTGCCTGCATCTGCATATCGGTTTCCCCGAACAGAAGCTGGAAGAGCGCATCGTCGAGAGCCGCGTGCCCGGCATCTCGCAGACGCTGCGCCGACAGATGGTCGGCTTTATTCATGAAATCCGCACCCTCGACCTGAAGAAGCTACCGTCGGTGAGCGAGACCATCGACTGGGCGCGCGTGCTGGTGCTGCTGCAAGCGACCGAGCTGGACCATGAGATCGTCAAGGACACGCTGAACGTCTTGCTCAAGTACGAAGCCGACATCGAGGCCGCGCAGCCGCAACTCACCACCTTCATCGCCAAGGCGTCGCGGCAGGGCGTGTTCGGGTAGACGCCATGCGCGAGAACCTGCATCGGTTCCTTCGTGCCGCGCGCGGAGCCGGGGTCCGGGTCTCGCCCGCCGAAAGTATCGATGCGATGCGCGCGGTCTCAAAGGTCGGCTTTGCCGATCGCGGCGTCCTGCGCGACACCTTCCTGCTGACGCTCGCGAAGTCGCAGGACGAGAAGCGGGCGCTCGGCGAATGTTTTGATCTGTTCTTCAGCCAGCCCGAGCCGGCGCAGGACACGAAGCAGGACGAGAGCAAGTCCGACGATGCGGAGCGGGCGGATTCCGGCGCGGGCTCCGATTCCTCGAGCGAAAGCAGCGGCGGCGACCCGGCCGAGAATCTCGGGGCCCTCGCGCAGATGCTGTTGTCGCAGGACCGCAACGCGATATCGGCGGCGATCGCCAATGCCTCCGGCGCGGCCTCGCTTCCCAACATCAGGTACTTCACCCAGCGCGGCATCTTCTCGGGCCGCATCCTGGACGCCATGGGCATCCAGCGCCTGCGCGACGATCTCGACAACCTGACCGCGACCAACCCGGCGCTGGCTGAGCGGCTGCAGGCGGCGCTGGACGGATTGCGCGGCACCGTCCGCGACACGGTCTCGCAAGCGCTTCTGCTCTACGGCCGCGAGGAGACCGAGAACCTGCGCAACGAGATCCTGCGCAATGCGCCGCTGGCCCGGATCGAGCCGCGCCAGGTCGAGCAGATGCGCGCGCTGATCCGCCAGATCGCCCGCCGCCTGCGCGAACGCTACTCCAAACCGCGCAAGCGCCAGCGCCGCGGCCATCTCGACGTCCGCCGCACGCTGCGGCGAAACGCGGCCTGGAGCGGCGTGCCCTTCCTCACCGCCTGGAAGCGCAAGCACCGCGACCGGCCGAAGATCGTCGCGCTCTGCGACGTCTCCGGCTCGGTCGCGCGGGTGTCCGATTTCTTCCTGCTGTTGATCCACTCGCTGCACGAAGTGGTCGACGACGTCCGCTCTTTTGCCTTCTCCGGCCATCTGATCGAGGTGAGCGACATATTGGAGGAGAAATCGCCTGAGGCGGCGATGGCCGAGATCATGTCCAAGGTCGGCTTCGGCTCCTCCGACTACGGCAATTCGCTTGCCGATTTCGAGAAGGGCTGGATGGACACGATCACGCCGCAGACCACCGTGATCGTGCTCGGCGATGCCCGCAGCAACAATCTCGATCCGCGCGCCGACATCCTGCGCCGCATCGCCGAGCGCTCGAAACGCCTGGTCTGGCTCAACCCCGAAGGACGCATGACCTGGGGCTTCGGCGATTCGGAGATGCCGCGTTACGCGACCTTCTGCAGCGTGGTACGCCAATGCGCCACCGCCCAACAGCTCGAGCGCGCAGTGTCCGATATCGTCGCGACGTATCAGTAGATCGGGCCTTGTAGCCCGGATGAAGCGAAGCGTAATCCGGGGTCTTTGCCGGCCGGCACGAGTGGTCCCGGATTGCGCTTCGCTCCATCCGGGCTACGGGCTGGCTGCACATGTGAGGCGAAGCCGGAGCAGCCTCACGCGTCGATCGCGTCCTTGATGCGTTTACGGGTCAGAGGCAGGTTGCGGAGGCGTTTGCCGGTGGCGTGGGCGATGGCGTTGGCGATCGAGGCTGCGGCGGGGCCCTGGCCGGTCTCACCGCTGCCGAGGAACGGCTGGCCGGGGCGGTTGATGATGTGGACGTCGATGCGGTCAGGCACCGCGTCGAAGCGCAGGATCGGATAGGTCTGCCAATCGACGCTGGTGATCCGCGTGTCGTCGAAGCTCACGCTCTCGTACAACGTCCAGCTCATCGATTGCATGATCGCGCCCTCGATCTGGTTGGTCAGCCCGTCCGGATTGACGACCTGCCCGGAATCGACAGCGGCGACCGCGCGCAACAGCCGCGCACGTCCGGTCTCGCTGACCACCTCGACCTCGGACGCGATGGCGCAATAGGCCGCGAGGTTCTTGTAACGGGCGAAGGCAAAGCCGTAGCCGCGGCCGGCTTGCGGTTTCTGATCCCGCTTCCAGCCAAATTCCTGCGCGGCTTTCTCGATGACGTCGCGTCCGCGCGTGTCCTCGAGATGTCGCAGGCGAAACTCGACCGGATCGGCGCCGGCGAGTCCGGCGAGTTCGTCCATGAAACTCTCGATCGAGAACACGTTGTGATAGGCGCCGAGCCCGCGCATCGCCGAAATCCGCAGCGGCATCGCCGGAATGAAGTGATGTACCACGCGCGCGTTGGCAAACGTGTAGAGCGGGATCGCGTTGCGATCGCCGCCGCCTTCCGGCAAGGGCAACGGCTTTGGCGGCGGAACGGCAAAGGCCTGCGCCATGTGCTGCGCGGCAAGCAGCGTGCCCGCATTGCCCGGCCGCATCGAATGGGTGTTGCTCCACACCGCGAAATTCCAGTCGGCGATGCGGCCATCGGCGTCGAGCGAGGCCTTCAGCTTCGTCACCATCGCCGGCCCGAACGGCTCCCAGGCGTGTTCCTGCTCGCGCATCCATTGCACGCGCACGGGCCGGTCCGGCAGCGCACGCGCGATCAAGGCGGCGTCGGCCGCGACATCGTCGGCGCCGTTATGGCCGTAGCAGCCAGAGCCCTCGACATGGATCAGGCGGACGCTCCCAGGCGGCATGCGCAGCATCTCCGCAATCGCCTGGCGGTCGGGGTACACGCCTTGGGTGTGCGTCCAGACCGTCATCGCGCCGCCAACGAAATGCGCCACGGCGCAGGATGGCCCGATCGAGCCGTGCGACTGATAGGGGCGCGTGTAAGTAGCCTCGAGGGTCCTTTGGCCGGAGACGGAAGGATCGCTGCGATTGAGGATCGTGGAATCCTGGGAGGGTAAGCTCGTGATCACGTTGAGCAAATCATCCTGCTTCGGCAGGCTCGGACTTTCCTTCCATTTCGTGGCGGCGGCGAGCGCGTTCATCGCCTTGATCGCCTGAAATTCCTTGTCCGCGACGACAGCGAGGAAATTGCCATCGCGCACGACCTTGACGACACCGGGCAGTTTCTCGACGGCCGAGCCATCGCATTCGACGAGCTGCGCGCCATAGCTCGGCGGCCGCACCACGCGCGCATGCACCATGCCCGGCAGTCGCATGTCCTGCACATAGGCCTCAGCGCCCGTGACCTTCGCCGGGATGTCCACGCGCGGCACGGCGTGGCCCATGATCTTGAAGGTCGCGGGGTCCTTCAGTTTCGATTGCGGCTGCGCCTGCACATGGAGCATGTCGGCGGCAACCAGTTCACCGTAAGTGATCCGCCTGCCATCCGGAGCGACGACCGCGCCGTTATCGGTCTTCAGGCTTTCTCCGGCGAGACCGAGCCGCCTCGCCGCCTCCGCGACCAGGAGTTCGCGCACCTGCGCGGCGGCGTTCAGGATCGCGGTGCCGGAATCCTGCATCGAGTGACTGCCTGCGGTATAGCCCTCATTGGCCGTGAGTTGCGTGTCCGCGGTGACGACGTGGATCGTCTCAAAAGGCACGTCGAGCTGTTCGGCGGCGATCTGCTGGAACGCCGTCTTGAATCCCTGCCCCAGCTCGGCCTTGCCGGTGAAGGCGGTGATGCGGCCATCGGCGTCGACGCGGAGCCACGAATCAAGATAGGGCGCGGTCGCGAGGCTGCCCGGACGCTTTGGTCCCGCAACCGCCGGCGCCGCTTCTTCCGCGAATGCGCGGCCCAGCGAGAAGCTGACGATGAGGGCGCCGCCACCCTGCAGCACGCGGCGGCGGTCGAGGATGACAGGCGCATTCATTGGCCGCTCCTCTCGTTTGCGGATGCATCCGCCGTATCCATCAGTCGCGCCGCGCGATGCACCGCGCGCAGGATCCGCATATGGGTGCCGCAACGGCAAAGATTCGGCTGCAGCTCGGCACGGATCTCGGCGTCGGTCGGTTTTGGATTTCTGAGCAGCAGCGCCTGCGCCCGCATCATCATGCCGGCGATGCAATAGCCGCATTGCGCGGCCTGCTCCTCCATGAAGGCGCGCTGGATCGGCGCCGGCGCGGACACGGTGCCGAGACCTTCTAGCGTCGTCACCTGCTTGCCTTCGAGCAGCACCAGCGGCGTCACGCAGGACAGCACGGCCTTGCCATCGACGATGACGGTGCACGAGCCGCATTGGCCGAGCCCGCAGCCGAACTTGGCCGCATTGAGCTTCAGATCGTCGCGCAGCACGTAGAGCAGCGGCGTATCGGGATCGGCATCGATGTGATTTTCCTGGCCGTTGACCTTCAATGTCATCATGGCTGGTCTCGCTGCGAAGGGTCGGCCGGCGCATTGCGCGGGCCGGCGGACGTCTGGAGAAGCGCGGTCTGGGTGCGGCGCGCATCCGCGACGGTCTTTTCAACGTCGGCCCAGGGCGGCTCCTTGCTGAAGCGCGCGCGCAGGTAATTGAGGAGCGAAGCGACCTGCGCGTCGCTCATGCTGTCGGCGAAGCCCGGCATGATCGGACTGCGTTCGCCCGCCACCGCCGGAACGCCGGCCAAAACGATATTGGCGAGGTTACGGGGATCGGGGCTTGTGACCGCGGTGCTCAGCGCAAGGTTGACGCCGCCATAAGGCAGCGGCCGGCCGGATTCATGGCAGGCAGCGCAGGCCGCAGCGTAGATCGCCCCACCCGTCGGGTCTCCTTGTGCAGGTGCCGACTCGGCTTGCGCGAGCACAGCAACGCGATCGCGTTCCGGCTTCGGCGCGCCGGAAACGTCGGCCATATAGATGGCGATGGCGCGCACGTCGCTGTCGGGCACCGTGGAAAGGTTGCTCACGACCTCCGCCATCGGCCCGCGTGCGGTGCCATGATCGGGATGCCAGCCATTCCGCAGATAGGCGTAAAGCGAATCCGCATTCCACGGCACCGGCGCATGCGCGCGGTCGTTGAGGGCATAAGCATGCCAATTGTCAGCCTCGCCGCCGGCAAACTGCGCGCTCACCCGCTCGGCGCCCAGCGCGTTGCGCGGCGTGTGGCAGGCGCCGCAATGGGCGAGGCCGTCGACCAGATAGGCGCCTCGGTTCCATTCAGCGCTCTTTGCCGGATCCGGCTGGAACGTGTCGCCGCGCAGGAACAGCAGTTTCCATCCCGCGATGATCGGCCGCTGGTCCAGCGGAAAGACGAGTTCGTTCGGCGGCGGCACGGCATGCACCGGCGGCCGTGTCATCAGGAACGCATAGAGAGCCCGGTCGTCCTCGTCGGTGACATTGGTGAAGTGGTCATAAGGAAAGGTCGGATAGAGATGCTGGCCCTCGCGATTGACGCCGGTGCTCATGGCACGCCCGAACGCAGCTTCCGACCATCGGCCGATGCCGGTCTGTGGATCCGGCGTAATATTGGAGGAAAAGACCACGCCGAACGGGGTCGGCACCGGCAGGCCGCCGGCAAAATCCTGGCCGTCCCGCCGGGTGTGGCAGTTGTTGCAATTGCCGAGCGCGGCGAGTTCGCGGCCGCGCTTGACCACGGCTGGATCGAACGATGCCGGTGACGGCGGCTCGATCGCGGCGATTGCCGGCCGCCACACCATCGCAAAGGCCGCCGCCGCGCCCACAACCAGCGCGACAGCGACAATGCCTGCGATGATCCGTGGCGATCTCGCCATGCCGGCCATTTGAGTTTGCGGTTGGACCGTGTTTTAACACGGATATCCCGGCATCGTTCGCCGGCGGGGCCCCCGATCACCGCTTCTTGACTGCGTTTGAAACCGACATGGATTCTGTCCTCAACCGAGCGTCCGGCGACATCAGGGATGCGCTTGCCGTGCTCAATTCCGTTTTCGGCCTCACTGCGTTTCGGGGCGCGCAGGAAGAGATCGTCCGGCATGTGACCGATGGCGGCAATTGCCTGGTGCTGATGCCGACCGGCGGCGGCAAATCGCTCTGCTACCAGTTGCCGTCGCTGCTGCGCGAGGGCTGCGGCATCGTGGTCTCGCCGCTGATCGCGCTGATGCGCGACCAGGTCGCGGGCCTCACCGAGGCCGGCGTCAACGCGGCCGTGCTGAACTCGACGCTGTCGCCGCAGGAGGCAGGCGAAGTCGAACGCCGCCTGATCGCAGGTGATCTCGACCTGCTCTATGTCGCGCCGGAGCGGCTGGTGACGCCGCGCTGCCTCGGCCTGCTCGCGCAGGCCAAGATCGCACTGTTTGCGATCGACGAGGCACATTGCGTCTCGCAATGGGGCCATGATTTCCGGCCGGAATATATCGGCCTTTCCGTGATCGCTGAGCGCTTTCCCGACGTGCCGCGGATGGCGCTCACCGCGACCGCCGACGAACTGACGCGCGAGGAGATCGCAGAGCGGCTTTCGCTTGGCGACGCGCCGCGCTTCGTCTCGAGCTTCGACCGGCCGAACATCCGCTACGAGATCATCGACAAGGTGAATTCGATGACGCAGTTGAAGGCGTTCATCACCGAGCGCCATGCGGGCGAAGCCGGCGTGGTCTATTGCCTGTCGCGCGCCAAGGTGGAAGACGTCGCGGCCTCGCTCAGCGCGGCCGGCATCCCGGCGCTGCCTTATCACGCCGGGCTGGAGCCCAGCGTGCGCGCACGCAACCAGGATCGCTTCATCAACGAGGACGGCATCGTCGTCGTTGCCACGGTGGCTTTCGGCATGGGCATCGACAAGCCGGACGTGCGCTTCGTCGCCCATCTCGATCTGCCCAAGAGCATCGAAGCCTATTACCAGGAGACCGGCCGCGCGGGACGGGACGGCAAGGCATCAAGCGCGTGGATGGCTTATGGCCTCTCCGACATCGTGCAGCAGCGCCGCATGATCGATGAGTCCACCGGCTCGGATGCCTATAAGCGCGTCTCGATCGGCAAGCTTGATTCGCTGGTGGCACTGGCGGAAACCGTGGGCTGCCGCAGGCGGCGCCTGCTGGCCTATTTCGGCGAGATGCTGACGGAAGAGAATTGCGGCAATTGCGACAATTGCCTGTCGCCGCCGCGCGTGCGCGACGGCAAGATCCTGGCGCAGAAGATGCTGTCCTGCGTCTATCGCACCGGCCAGCGCTTCGGCGCCATGCACCTGATCGACGTGCTGGTCGGCCGCCTCACCGACCGCGTCAAGCAGTTCGGGCACGACCAGCTCTCGGTATTCGGCGTCGGCCGCGAGCTCAACGAGAAGCAGTGGCGCGCGGTGCTGCGCCAGCTCGTCGCCATGGGGCATCTTTGGGCCGACAGCGAGGCTTTCGGCGCGCTGAAACTGACGGAGAGCGCGCGGGGCGTCCTCAAGGGCGAGACTGAGGTGCTGCTGCGCGAGCAGGCGGAAGGCGCACGCAACCGCGCCATCCGTTCCAAGTCGCGGCGCGGCGAGCTTGCGCCGGTGGCGGCCGGCCAGGGCAAGGCCGCCAATCCCACGCTTCACGCCGCGCTGCGCGCCTGGCGTTCCGAGGTGGCGCGGCAGCGCAGCGTGCCGGCCTATGTCGTGCTGCACGATTCCACCATCGACGGCATCGCCGCCGTGCGCCCGACGACGCTCGACCAGCTCCGCGGCATCGCCGGGATCGGCGACAAGAAGCTCGAGCATTACGGCGACGAGCTGGTCGCGCTGGTGCGGTCGACCGAAGGGTGAGCGCTCGATCTCTGCATTAGGCGGCGACATTCCCGTTTGCTATGGTGACAGCCATGCACGAATTGGGCCTTCAGGACTTGATCAAGCGGATCGGCGCCGAGCACGTCAGGCGGCGGCTCAACGACGAGACCGAGCATGAGGCGCAACTGTTCGGCCAGGGCACGCTGTTCTTCAACCTGGAGAACTCGTTGCTTGCGCCGGGCGTCATCGCAACGGCGCTGAAAATTGCGGGGCTATACGGCCGTGCGCGGCAGAACGCAGACCGCGTGTGCCTCAGGCGGAACGAGCTTGCCTCGACCGTGTTGCCCAAGAGCTTTGACGGTTTCACCATGCTGCATATCAGCGACCTGCACGCCGACATGAGTGCCGGCGCCATGCGGCGGCTGCCCGGCATGGTCGCAAACCTCGCCTACGACATTTGCGTCCTGACCGGCGACTATCGCGGCCAGACCTTTGGTCCCTTCGACAAGAGCCTCGACTATCTTGCGCCGGTGATCGCGGCGCTGAAGCCGCCGGTGTACGGCATCCTTGGCAATCACGACACGATCCGAATGACGCCGGCGTTGGAAGCGATGGGAATCCGGATGCTGTTCAACGAGTGCGAGGTGATCCGGCGCGGCGATCAAGCGATCTATCTCGCCGGCGTCGATGATGCGCATTTCTATCGCGCCGACGACATCGGCAAGGCCGCCGCGCCGATTCCCAGCGACGCGTTTTCGATCCTGCTTTCGCATACGCCGGAAGTGTACCGGGCGGCGGCGGCCGCAAGCTTCGACCTGATGCTGAGCGGGCATACCCATGGCGGCCAGCTCTGCCTGCCCGGCGGCATCGCGATCAAGCTGGAAGCAAGGCTGCCGCGTGCCTTCGGCGCCGGCGCCTGGAGTTACGGCAAGATGGCCGGCTACACCTCGGTCGGCGCCGGCACCAGCCTGCTGCCGGTCCGCCTCAACTGCCCGCCGGAGATCACGCTGCACACGCTGCGACGCGCGGCATGACGCGCCATAGGCGGGCGTGCCTGCGTCAACGAGCCGCCTTCTTCGCCCTCGCGCTCTCGCTCGCGGTGCAGGAGATCAGGAGCGTGTAGCCGCGGGCGGCTTTCGCGATCTCGGCGGTTTCCTTGTTCGGGTCACGCTGTGTGGTGACACGATACGCCACCGCGCTGTTGTCGAGGAAATCCTTGAGGGCACCGGTCTTGATGGCGAAGTTGATGTTCTCGGGAATGTTGCCGGTTGCCTGCGCCACCTTGATCGCATCGAGCTTGCCCGAGACTACGCCGACCAGGGCGCCGGTGAAGTCGAGCAGCGGACCGCCGCTGTTTCCCGGCTGCACCGCGGCGCTGATCTGCAGAAAGCGGGTGTCGTTGAACATGCCGCTCATCGAACTGACGATGCCGGTGGTGACGGTGAAATCCGACGTCAGCAGCCCGTGATACGGATAGCCGATCGCAATCACGCCGTCTCCGGTTTGCACCGAATACTCCCGGATGGTCGCGACTTCCTTGAACGGGCTGGGCGCCTGCAGCAGCGCCAGATCGTTGGTTTCGTCGCTCGAGACCAGCCGCAGCTTGATCGGCGCTTCACCGCCGAGATTGCCGTTGATCTCGTCGCAGCCACTGATGACGTGGTTGTTGGTGACGATGTGTCCGTTGCCGCTGACCACAAAGCCGGTGCCGGTCTTGTTGACGGGCTTGGCCTGCTTCGGCGGCGCGGCACTGGGCTGGGCCGGCGCAGCCGTCGACGGTGCGGCGGCCTGCTTCGGCGGTGCGACCGCGAACTCACCGGCATTGGCGAGCCCGTTCTTCCTGACGCTTTCGACGCAAGTGACCAGCGCGGGCAATAGCTGCGCGGTCTGGTTCAGGTCGAACTGGAAGAGCTGGCCCTCGGCGAACGCGCTCATCGTCCGCGCCTTGCGGAATTGATTGATCAGCGACGAATTGAGCGGCATGTCGACCGCCACGAGCTGTGCCCCAAGCGGCCGCCCATACACGTTGAAGGGCTGCTCGCCGTCAAAGGTCAGCGTCATCGGAAAGGATTCGCCGGCCGTCAACCGCCAGCCCTGATGGGAAAATCCCAGGCGCCAATTGCCGCGGGCGTCGATCAGGACCAGAAAATAGATACCGCTCTGGTAGGAGGCACCGGCGGCGCAATGAGTGAAGTTGCCGCTGTTGTCGTCGGTATAGGCGCCGCCCTGCCAGTTGCCTATCGTGATCGAGCCATACGGCCCGCGCGCATGCGACGACGTCACGGACAAAACAACGCACGCGGCCGCGACGACCGCGCTGATCGCAAATCTCATACTTCACTCCCCAGCCAGGGCCCCATCATAGGAAGCTTCGGAACTCATCCGCAAGCTGCACGCGAACGTCGACTGTCAGGCGGCGCAGCCACGCTTAATGTTCCCATTTTGTTCTTAGTGCGAAATCTCGTCAACCACAAAGTGAGGAGCCGTAGGGTGGGCAAAGGCGCACTTGCGCCGTGCCCACCATCAACACTCCGCTCGAAATGGTGGGCACGCTTCGCTTTGCCCACCCTACGGCTCTCCGTCGCGTCACCCATTTCGGAACGTGTACGCATAACCGTTGATCGCCGGCGCGCCGCCGAGATGGGCATAGAGCACACGCGAGCCGGCCGGAAAGAAGCCCTTCTGCACGAGGTCGATCATGCCCTGCATGGATTTGCCCTCGTAGACGGGATCGGTGATCATGCCTTCCAGCCGCGCGCAGAGCCGGATCGCCTCTTTGGTCGCTTCCGACGGCACGCCGTAAGCCGGATAGGCGTAATCTTCGAGCAGCACCACATCGTCTTCGACGATATCGCGGCCGAGCTCGACGAGATCGGCAGTGTTCCGCGCAATCGAAAGCACCTGCGCCTTCGTCTGCGCCGGCGTGAAGGAGGCATCGATGCCGATCACGTTTCGCGCGCGGCCGTCGGCGGCGAAGCCGACCAGCATGCCGGCATGGGTCGAGCCGGTCACGGTGCAGACCACGATATAGTCGAAGCTGAAGCCGAGCTCCTTCTCCTGCGCCCGCACCTCCTCGGCGAAGCCGACATAGCCGAGCCCGCCATATTTGTGCACGGAGGCGCCGGCCGGGATCGCATAGGGCTTGCCGCCCTTGGCCTTCACCTCCTCGATCGCCTGCTCCCAACTCTTGCGGATGCCGATGTCAAAGCCGTCGTCGACCAGGCGCACATCGGCGCCCATCACGCGGCTGAGCAGGATGTTGCCGACGCGGTCATAGACCGCATCCTCGTGCGGCACCCAGCTTTCCTGCACCAGGCGGCACTTCATGCCGATCTTGGCGGCGACGGCCGCAACCATGCGGGTGTGGTTCGACTGCACGCCGCCGATCGACACCAGCGTGTCGGCGTTGGACGCGATCGCATCGGGGATGATGTATTCGAGTTTGCGCAATTTGTTGCCGCCGAAGGCGAGCCCCGAATTGCAGTCCTCGCGCTTGGCAAAGATCTCGACCTTGCCGCCGAGATGTTTCGAAAGCCGCTCCAGCTTCTCGATATGCGTCGGCCCGAAGGTGAGCGGATAGCACGCGAATTTTTCCAGCATCGTGGTCCCCGTTGATGACATGGTCTCGATGCGGATTCCTAGCACCGGCTGGCCGAAAAGTGCTCTCTATTTCGATTGGGCACTTTATGCTCTATTACGCCAAACCTGCGCTAGTACCGCCAGTTCTCTCACGAATATGCGAAATAATGAAAGAATCTTCCATGACTGCCGGGCTCGATCGCATCGACCTCAAGATCCTGCGATTGCTGCAGAAGAACGGCCGGTTGAGCAATGCCGAACTGGCCGAGAAGGCCGGCGTCAGCCCCGCCACCTGTCACCGTCGCACCCAGCGCCTGTTCGAGGAAGGTTTCGTGAGGGAAGTCCGCGCGATCGTCGCCCCGCGCAAGGTGGACAAGGGCGCGCTTGTCATGGTCGGCGTCGTGCTCGATCGCTCCACGCCTGAAAGCTTTGCTTCCTTCGAGCAGGCGATCGCGAAACTCAAATTCGTTCTCGACTGTCACCTCGTCGCCGGCGACTTCGACTACTTCCTGAAAATCCGCGTCGGCGACATGGAAGACTTCAACCGCATCCACGGCGAACAATTGATCGCGCTGCCGGGCGTCCGGCAGACGCGAACATTCTTCGTGATGAAGGAGGTGGTGGACAATGCACCGCTGGAGTTTTGACCGTCTACGACGTCGGGCTTAGCTGCAGAACTTAAGCCATTCGCTCGAGGCCCTAAGAAACTTACACGTTATGGAACATTCCCAAGAAATATTTGCATGGCGAGTGCCGGTCCGTGGTGCCAAGTATTAGACGTTTGATGGAGATTCAGCATGCCTAAGCGTCTCACCTTCGCGATTGGAGACGTCCACGGGTGTTTCGACGAGCTGAGATCGCTGATCCGCTTCTGCAGCAAATGCGCTGAAGATGCCGACCACGACTTTGTGCTGCTGGGCGACTATGTCGACCGAGGTCCGGCGTCGCGGGAGGTGATCGCCTATCTGATGCGCGAGCAGGCCGCCGCGCCGTCCAGATTTCGCTGCCTGCGCGGAAATCACGACGACATGCTTGCGATGGCGGCCAAGCGCGACCGCTCGGACACCGAGCTGATTCAATGGTGGTCGAACGGGGGTGAGGCCACGCTGGCGGCTTACGGCGTCGACGATCCCTGCGATATCCCGCCGGACCATCTCGCCTGGATCAAGGCGCTGCCCCTCTCTTTTCACGACCATGATCGGTTCTTCGTTCATGCCGGCGTGCGCCCGGACGTCCCGCTCGACGCGCAATCCGAGCGCGACATGCTCTGGATCCGGGGACCGTTCCTGTCCTCGGAGGATTGGCACGGCGCGTTCGTGGTCCATGGCCACACGCCGACCGACACCAGCAGGCCGGATCTTCGCAGCAATCGCGTCAATCTCGACACCGGAGCCTGCTTCGGCGGTCCGCTCACTGCGGCAGCTTTCGATCCGCACAACATGCGGCCGCTCTATTTCCTGGCCAGCGACGGCTTGCGGTTCACACTGACGCCGCGTCGCGGCGGTCAGACTTAAGGCAAATCGCCGACAAATTTGGAAGCCGAATCGGCCGCATCTCGCCCGATCGCATGTCACGGCAACTTCACTTGCTTCGTGCCGCCACGCAGGCCACGCTCAAATCTTCTTTTGGATTTTCATCAGAGAGAGGGGCTTTACCGTGCGCCTTCCCATCCTCGATCCGACCGAGCTGACCGACGAGCAGAAGCCGCTCTATGACGACATGCGCAAGGGCATCGAACGCCATTTCAAGGGCTTCGTGAACATGCGCGCCGACGGCGCGCTGCTCGGCCCCTGGAATCCCTGGCTGCGCGAGCCGAGATTCGGCAAACCGGTGTGGGATCTGGTGAAGGCCGTCGCCTCGAACCCGCTGCTGCCGGCACCGGTGCGCGAGGTCGCGATCCTCGTCACCGGATCGCATTTCCGCTCGGGCTATGAGCTCTATGCCCACGTGCTGGTCGCCGAGGCGCGCGGCCTCTCCGACGAGAAGCTCGCCACCATCGTCGCCGGCCAGCGCCCGCTCGACCTGACGCGGCAGGAGGCGGTCGCCTATGACATGGCCTCGGCGCTGGTGAACGGTGGCGTGCTGCCGGAATTGACCTATCGCGCTGCCCTGCAGGAGTTCGGCGAGCACGGTGCAGCCGAGCTGTCCTATCTCGTCGGCATCTACTGCATGGTCTCCGTCACGCTGAACACGTTCGACGTGCCGGTGCCGGACTAGGACGCGCGCCTGGGCTAAGCCGATGCCTTTGCCGAGCACATCGCAAGCAGCGACTTTGCAACTGGATCATCGGGGAAGGCAGTCAAGATATCTTCGTAGCGGCGGGCGGCTTGATCGAATTCACTTCGCTCGAAATGTAACGAGGCTTCCCATGCCAAATCGCACAGTCTGGTTGCATTGTCCCGCGCCTTGAGCTCCGGATCGTCGCTGGCCCTGATGCCCAGAAGCTCATAGATCATGAACTCCCGCTTGCGACCCTTGACCTGAACCTTTCTGATCGGCCTTGCCACGATTTCCGGCCCGACGGCCTCGACCACGCTGTCGCTGATGCAGATCGTGGTCCCGAAATTCTTGTTGATGCCCTCCAGTCGTGCGGCAACGTTCACCCCATCTCCCATGACCGTGTAGCTGAGCCGCTCGCTTGAACCGACATTGCCGACGAGCACCTCAGCGCAATGCAGCCCGACCCGAAGATGCAATGACGGTCGCCCCTGCTTACTCCAGTCCGCATTGAGCTGTTCCATTCGCCTCGTCGCCCGCATCGCGCCGCAGCAGCCACGCAACACATCGTCGTCGCGATGGACCGGAGCGCCCCAGAACGCCATGATGCCGTCACCGATGAACTTATCGACCGTGCCGGACTCCTCCGCTATCGCCTGCGAGACGACTTCAAAATAGTGCGAAAGTTGCGCGAGTAGATCATTCGGCGCCATTTGCTCCGACAGGGTGGAAAAGTCCTTCAAGTCGGTGAAAAGCACCGTCATGAAACGCTGTTCGACACCGAGCGTCAGCGGGGTTCCCGTCTTGATCAGATTCCTGACTATGCCCATCGGCACGAACGAAGAGAAGGAGCGCAGCGACGTCTCGAACAACTTGACGGCGGCTTGGAGTTCCTTGATCTCCTTGATCTTTGATGGCGTCGCGACCCCGTATGAGAACGTCAGGTCCTCGACTGACCGCAAGTCCCGCGACACGCATTCGATCGGCCGTGACAATCTGCGGGAGAAGAAATAGATCAGCAGCAACTCGATGCCGGTGAGAGCAACGATCAGGGCGACCATCTGCTTGTTCGTTCGCTTGAGGGTTCCGATGAAATCATCGGTCGGCGTCAGGGTGATGACCTCCCATGGTTTGCCGAAACTTCCAGGAACGCGGGCAAATGAGGCGCTGATTTCTTCGCCGCCCTGCGGCGAGCGGAAGAGGAAGTCGTCGCGATTGGTATCGCTCTGTAGCCGATGGGCTTCACGTACGTTATCGTCGTCAATCGTATCCAGCCTGGCCATTTCCAGGCGGTCGTTCTCCAGTCTCACGCCTTTCTTCGGGTCGGGATAGGCGATGATCGTGCCCTCGGTCGGATTGGCGATCACAGTGGTGCTGTGGGGGCTGGCGCGGTGGCTGGTGAGAAACTGCGACAGCACGTTGAGCGTGATATTTGCGGAAGCACAGCCGACGAACGCATCGTCCTTGACAACAGGCACTCTCAGAATGATGACCGGAAAGCCGGTGTCTGGATTCGGCCGAGGCCCCTCGATGATCAGTGCGCGGCTATCCTTCGCCGCTTGGTAGCCCGCGAGGGTCCTGATGTCCTCGATTGTCGGAAGGTCATAATTCCCTACGACGTGAGGCCACGTATCGTAGAACGTGCGGTGCCGGACCCGTCGCGGTGAGCCGGAGAAGCTGTCGATATAGGCGGAATGCCAGTTCGCTGTCGCTGGTATCTTGGGATCGGAGCGCCGGCGGTCATCGTCGATCCGGGTCACAACGCGATGATAGCCATCCTCCAAGCTGACATAGACCGCGTCGATCTGCGGCGCCGACGTGAGCGCTTTGAAGAGCAACTCGCGGCTCTCCTCCTTCTTGAAGGCCTCGGGATCCTCCGCGGCGAAGGAGGCGAGCAACTCGAGCGTGGCCGCGACCGGATTGATCAGGCTTCGCGCGTCATCCATGCTAGCCCGCCTGGTCTTGGCCACGACGTCGTTCAGCGTCGCATTGATCGTGGCCGAGTTTTGCCAGTAGTTGTAGGCCAGGATGAATATCAGCGCGGGGATGCTGAGGAGGACGAACAATCCCGACATTGCCGCGCTCAGTCGCAGCGCACCGATTGCGCGCGCAATCCGGCGATAAAGGATCCGGCCCAGCAGGATGGCAATGATCACCGCAAGGAAGGCCCACAGTCTCGGATCTCGCATCTGCGATCGCCATGATTCATCGTCAGACGCATAGATCAGCCCGTCCGCGAGTTTCGCTTCACTCAACATGCCGAGATCGACATAAGCGCGAGCGATGGCGTTCCAACGCGCGGTGCTCTGCTGACCGATCGGCGTGAGATGCGGCTCGATCAAGAGCTCGGTCCGTGCTGCCTCGAACAGGAGCGCCTTCTGAGTTTTTTGCGCGAAGTACTTGCGGCGTATCAGGTCAGCGATCTCCTCCTTGTGGGCGAGCGCGTAGGCCCACCCCCTCAGGCTTGCCTCGCGAAACGCTGCCACGCGCTCCGGATGCGCTGCAATCTGGCGCTTTGAGGTGCAGAGGTTGTCACCGTAAAAGTCGAACCCGTAGGCGCGCGGCGAGAAGGCCATATAAGGCGTGCCGTACTCTTCGAACAGGTACGGCTCATTGGTGCTGTAGGCAACCATCGCATCGGCCCTGCCGCTGAGCAGATCACGCGGATTCCCGGAGTGGGTGATGCGGGGAAGGTCCGCATAGCTGACCCCCTCGTGCTTCAGCATCGCCGCGATATCATCGCTGCCGGGGGCATCCATCAAAGCGTGGCCCTTCAACTCGGACACTGCATGGATGCCGGCGCGGTGCAGCACCAGGATGATCGCCGCGGAGTGCTGAAAGATCACGGCGAGGACGACATTGTTGGCGCGTTCGGCGCTATTGACGAGCACGCTGGTCGTGCACACGCCAAAGTCGGCAGCGCCTTTGGCCACTTCGAGGCCCGCATCGATGCCAGGACCGCCCTCGCGAACCGAGACATCGAGGCCATTGTCGCGATAGAATCCCTGCTCGACCGCGGCGTAATACCCGGCGAACTGGAACTGATGTTTCCACTTCAGTTGCAGCGACACCTGTTCGAGCGCGAGGGCCGGCGTGACCCGACCGAAGACAAGTCCTGCCATGAGGCACAGCGCGAACAACACGTCGCGCCCATGACGCAACATTTGCGGTGCGGACATGTCGAGCCCTGCGCTCATATGTCAGCCTCGCAGGCAATGCCTGCCCTTCAGTCGCGAATTTGCCTCATATAGGCAAGTCTTGAGACAGCAAAGTCTGCATCAAGCCATGCGGCACATCAAGCAAAGCGAGCTGGTGAGGCCGACCCAACACCTTATGGCAGCGCACCAATAATGCGTCAGTGATACTTCTGCTTCTGGGCCCTAAGCCACATTCGAATTGACGCCAGAAATGCCTGCCTCGCGCATGGCGGCTGCAATCAGCGACTCGAACCGAGTAGCGCCACACTTGTAACTCTCACCGTTCGATTTCCGCTGCCAAGCCTGCGGCGAATGGAAACGCGCCTCGCGCCACGAGGCGCCCGAATTCGCCCAAATCCAGGAGGTTTCAGGAGCCATGAACACATCGACAGAAAGCGGACGGAAAGGCGGCCAGTCGGCCATGCACATACCACCGGTCGTGTTGCCGCACGAGTGGGAAGCGGCGCGCAAGCAGTTGCTTGTAAAGGAGAAGGCGCAGACGCGCGCCCGTGACGCGCTCGCCGCCGAGCGCCGGCGCATGCCGTGGATGGCCGTGGAAAAGGCGTATGCGTTCGAGGGGCCCGCGGGCAAGGCCACTCTGCTCGACCTGTTCGGCGGCCGGCGTCAGCGCATCGTCTATCGCGCCTTCTTCGAGCAGGGCGTGCTCGGCTGGCCCGACCACGCCTGCCGGGGCTGCTCCATGGTGGCCGACCAGGTTGCCCACCTCGCCCATCTGAACGCCCGTGATACCACTCTCGTCTTTGTCTCACGCGCGCCGCAGGCAAACACCGCGACCGCGGGCCCGTCTTCAACATAGCCGTTCGACAGATAAAATCGGCGGGCGGTCTCGGTGCTGACAACTTGCACCGATCGTTGCCTCGTTCAGCGGCTCGCGCCTCCAGTGCGCGCAACAGGGCGCGGCTAACTCCCCGAAACCGTGCATCAGGCGATACATAGTTAAGGCCGATCCTTCCCACATCGGTTACTGAACCGACCGCGAGAATGTCGCCATGTTCGATGGCCACCAGCACTGAATTGTCGGGTTGCTTGACCCAAGCGCGGAAGTTCTCATGGGTCTTGTTGCCCAACCATCGCGCCAGGATAGAGGGATCGTTTCGATGGTCAGCTTCGCAAAGCTCCGCGATCGACCACTTCAACACGATACAGCCGGCAATCGCGTCCTCTGGCAAGGCGTCTCGTATTTGCATTCGGCAACTTTGGCATTGAGCCAACACCCCGGCAATAGGTTGCCACTGGCCCGCTTCGGACCGCGCGGTCCAAGTCACCTTCCGCCATGTGTTGGCCGCTCGCCTACAACTGCAACCTTTTTTTGGGAGACTGAAATCGTGCAGTAGCGGGAGACAGTTTGAATGCGCCCTATCGACCAACGCAAGCCGTGGGCGCGGGCATCGCTTCTCGGTGAGCGCGCAAGCACTCGTAAGCCAGGGACCACACGTGGCGCTATCAAACGTAGAGAGTGAATCGCTGGAGACGACGCCGGGATATCGGTTCAAGATCCAGAGCTCCTCCAGTAACATAAAAGTTGTTCTTGCAGCTCTCCTTGGTCTTTCCCTCCCTTTCAACGCGTCGGCGCAGAGCGTCACCAACGCGACGCTCGACCGCATCAAGGCGAGTACCTCGGCGGTCGACAGCAACTTTATCAAGGCAAACGCGACAATATCCAAGGATTGGCCAACCATCGGCCTGGACTACGCGGAAACGCGGTTCAGCAAGCTCGATCAGATCAACACCGACAACGTGAAGAACCTTGGCTTGGTCTGGAGCTACAATCTCGAATCGTCGCGGGGCATCGAAGCAACGCCCGTCGTCGTCGACGGCATCATGTATCAGTCAGCGTCTTGGAGCGTGGTCCATGCCATTGACGCGCGGACCGGGAAAAAACTCTGGTCGTTCGATCCAGGTGTCGACCGGTCAAAGGGCTATAGGGGCTGCTGCGACGTGGTCAACCGTGGCGTCGCCATTTACAAGGGCAAGGTATTCGTGGGGGCCTATGACGGGCGCCTGATCGCGCTCGATGCCGCGACCGGCGCGAAGGTCTGGGAAAAGGACACGCTGATCGACCACGAGCACTCCTACACCATCACGGGCGCTCCACGCGCGTTCAACGGCAAAGTCGTGATCGGCCAAAGCGGCGCCGAGTACGGTGCGCGCGGCTATGTCACGGCGTACGACACCGAGACGGGTAATCAACTCTGGCGCTGGTTCACTGTGCCCGGGGATCCATCGAAGCCGTTTGAGGACGCTTCGATGGAAGCCGCGGCCAAGACGTGGGACCCGGCAGGCAAATACTGGCTCAATGGTGGCGGCGGCACTCCGTGGGACACGATCACGTTCGATCCCGACCTGAACATGGTCTATGTCGGCACTGGAAACGGCGGTCCCTGGAATCGCAAAATCCGTAGTCCGTCGGGCGGCGACAATCTCTACCTCGCCTCGCTTGTCGCGCTCAACGCCGACACAGGCCAATATATCTGGCATTACCAGGAGACGCCCGGCGACAATTGGGACTACACGTCAACCCAGCCGATGATCCTCGCTGACATTGTGATCGACGGCGTACTGCGTAAGGTGATCTTGCACGCGCCGAAGAATGGTTTCTTCTTCGTCGTCGATCGTACCAACGGCAAGTTTATCTCGGCGAAGAACTTCGTCGATGTGAATTGGGCAACGGGATACGACGCCAACGGGCGGCCCATCGAGCTACCGGCTGCGCGCGGTGACGATCCATACGACTCCATTCCCGGGCCAGACGGAGCTCACAATTGGCACCCAATGTCGTTCAATCCCCAGACCGGCCTCGTCTACATTCCAGCGCAGCACCTACCGCTTAGTCTGACGCCGGAAAAGTCGTTTACGCAGAATGCAGCTACGCCGGGAAAGCTTGGCTCCATATTGGGTGGGAATGTCGGCGTCGTTTTCAACAGCACGCCTCCGAAGTCGTCTGCATTTGGACGACTGCTCGCTTGGGATCCGGTGCATCAAAGGGAAGTCTGGCGAGTCGAGCACGTGTCGCCGTGGAACGGCGGTACGCTGACCACCGCGGGCAACCTGGTTTTCCAGGGGACAGCGGATGGCCGCTTCGTCGCCTATGACGCAGCAACGGGAACCAAGCTGTGGGAAACTCCGACCGGCACCGGCGTGGTCGCGGCTGCCGCAACTTACATGATCGATAACACACAGTATGTTTCGATTGCGGTCGGCTGGGGCGGCGTTTTCGGCATTGCTCACCGAGTGACCGAGTACCAGAACCCGGGAACGGTCTATACATTTGCGCTGGGCGGCAAGGCGAAGCTGCCGGAGTTCGTGAAGTATCAGACCGAGGGTCTCCTGCAGGGAGTGAAGTACGATCCGAAGGATGTCAAGGAAGGCGGTGACATCTATGTCGCGGCCTGTGCAGGCTGCCATGGTGTGCCTGGTGTCGACCGCGGCGGCAACATAAGAAATCTCGGCTACGTTCGCGCCGAAGAGATCGCCAATCTGAAGGACATCGTCTTCCACGGCCCGTTCCGCGACAAAGGCATGCCTGATTTCACCGGCAAGCTGACGGAAGCGGACGTTGTGAAAATCCAGGCCTTCATACAGGGTACTGCGGACACCGTCAGGCCGAAGCGCAATTAACTGAGCTGAATAACGCTCAAGCCATGGTGCGTCCGCTGTCAGCTCGAACCAAATAGCGCCACACTTGTTACTCCCACCGTTCGATCTCCGGTGCCAAGCTGGCTCATGACCAACGACGAGCCATGAGCGGCGAATGGAAACGCGCCTCGCGCCACGAGGCGCGCGAATTCGGCCAAATCCAGGAGGTTTCAAGAGCCATGAACACATCGACAGAGTACGGACGGAAAGGCGGCCAGCCCGCCATGCACGCACCACCGGTCGTATCGCCGCAGGAGTGGGAAGCGGCCCGCCAGCAGTTGCTCGCGAAGGAGAAAGCACAGACCCGCGCCCGTGACGCGCTCGCCGCCGAGCGCCGGCGCATGCCGTGGATGGCCGTGGAAAAGGCGTATGCGTTCCAGGGGCCCGCGGGCAAGGCCAGCCTGCTCGACCTGTTCGACGGCCGGCGTCAGCTCATCGTCTATCGCGCCTTCTTCGAGCCAGGCGTGTTCGGCTGGCCCGACCACGCCTGCCGGGGCTGCTCCATGGTGGCCGACCAGGTCGCCCACCTCGCCCACCTGAACGCCCGTGACACCACCCTCGTCTTTGTCTCACGCGCGCCGCAGGCGGACATCACGCGGCTGAAGGCGCGGATGGGATGGCAGATGCCATGGTTCACCATCACGGACAGCTTCGACGCCGACTTCGGCGTGAACGAGTGGCACGGCACCAACGTGTTCTACCGCGACGATGACCGCGTGTTCCGCACCTACTTCATCAACAACCGCGGCGACGAGCAGATGGGAGGCACCTGGAACTACCTCGACATCACGCCGCTGGGCCGGCAGGAGGTCTGGGAGGACTCGCCCGAAGGCTATCCCCAGACCCCCACCTACAAGTGGTGGAACTGGCACGACAACTACGTCGCCGACGCCGCGCCCGACAAGAAGTGGGTCGAAGTGTCCGATGCCGGAGAGAAGGCATTCCGGAACACGGACGCCGGCACTAAGCCATGAGCCGGGCCTATACCAGTCACTGAGCCCTGCGCCGGGCGGGCGGCGCAGCGGCCGGCCGCAGCTCCATATTGGAGACGCCCGCGGCAATGTTCAGGCCGGTCTGCGCCTGCACGGACACCGGCTGCAAGGTGACCGTGCGGTCCGAGCCTCCGACCAGGACGTTGGCGCCCACGCCGGCGCCAACTGTGCCGCCGGCGGTCGCACCCACATAGGTTCCCGCCAACGCGCCGCGGCGCAGTGTTGTCGGCGCAAAAACCGCCCATGTCAGTTGGCCGCCGGACGTGGCGCCAATGTCGATTCCGAGCGTGCTGACGGTGCCATCATAAGGCTCGCGTGCCCTGCCCTTCGCCGACGTAAGGATGCAGCTCAGTTGCCGCTGTCCCCCGACGATCATTCCAACCCCGGGTGATATGCTGCAGGTGAGCGTGCCGACCTTCGTTCGCCCGGCCTCCTGTGCCGTGCCCGGGACGATGCCGAGCGCGAGCGCCAGGACGCATGCGGTTGCGAAATCATTCAGCGTTGTTCTGTTCAGCGTTGCTTTGTTCATAGGCGGCCTTCCATTGACGCATTCCGATGGCCCCTCAACGCGGCCAATATCGCGATGTTCCCGCTCCTCGCAAAGTCGAGATGTAAGCGCGTTCGGAAATCGCTGCGTGAGACATCGGAGCCGTGATTGACTTCATTTGCTTGCCCGCGACTGCAAGCTCACGATGAACAGGTGTTCATGAGCGTGACCAAATGGTCACGGAAGTTTCGTTGAATGGCCTTGCCGATCGCCTACGTTTCTTTCGAAACGGGAGGACTTTCCATGAAGCAGTCGCAGCATCTCTTGGATAACGCGGTGATCTGTTCAAAGCTTGCAAAGCGCACAACTGACAAACAGACGAAAACTTACTTCAAGCGCTTGGAAGATTCCTGGAGGGCCCTGGCGCGCGAGCAAGACTGGCTCGATGGAGAAATCACTCCGGTCGAAATATCCAGGCTTGGCCGCCGGACCGGCGTCGCGCAGTCCCTGTCGTGACGCTGAACGGACCGAATCGGCTCCTTGGTCGGCGAGATAGTCATGACCGTCTCGTCGACCAAACCGACGCGAATACCCACTTCCGATATTCGACGGACACATCGCGCGGCTTGGGGCGCTCCATCTGTTGCAGGATCGGGCCCGCCCTCGCAGCGGGCTGCATTTACTCGGTGCTCTCGCCTTGCAGCTCCGCCTTGAAGCCGTCGGTGTTTTCGAAATTCACCTTCACTTTGTCGCCGTCGAAGGTCAGCGCCCAGATCTGGATTTCGCCATGGCCCAGGATCCGGCGCTCCATCACAAACGTATCTTCGCTGGTCCAGCGTCCTCTTGCGGCATTGATCCCATACTGCGCCGGAGGGCTCTTGCGATAGAATCCATCTAGGCCGACCAATCCTGTAAACCGGCCGTTTCCCTTGTCGGTATAGGTCGTGATGACCCATGAGGAATCCGACTCGTAGAAATTCAGCGTGAAGCTTTTCAACCGCAGCCTGTTGTCGAAGAAATGATAGACCTTTCCCGAAACCGCCTTGGCCAGCTCTGGCGTGCCGCCGATGGCGCATGGTTTTTCCGTCGCGGCTCGACGTATCGCTTCAGTCAACAACGCCTTGGCGATGGGATCCTCGGGCAGCGGCTTATCGGATTTGACCGCGTTTGAAATGTCGTCGATAAGCCCGGAGGCCGAATAGAATTCGGTGTCCCGCAGGGCTCCGGTCATAACGACGATAACATCGAGCCTCGGTATGATGAGGATCAATTGCGAATGCCGGCCGCGCGCCATGTAGGCGCCCTTTTCGGGATACGACCACCACAGGTTTCCGTAGCGGAATCCAAACGTCGCGGCCACGGGCCCGGACTTCGCCCTCTCGACCCATGAAGCCGGGATAAGCTGTTTTCCTTCCCACTGCCCGTTGTGAAGATACAGGTATCCGATCCTGGCCATATCGTGAGGCGCGAGATACAGGCCCGCTTCGCCGTCCGACACACCCTGCGCATCCACATTTCCCCATCGGGCGCTGTGGATGCCAAGCGGTTCGAACAGCTCCTTCTTTGCAAAATCAAGGGCGCTCTGCCCGGACTTCCTGTTGATGAGCGCGGACAGCAGATACGGGTTGCCACCATTGTAGTTGAAACTGGCGCCGGGCGCGCCAGCCATCGGCTGGTTCAGCACGAAGGCTGTCCGATCGGGGCTTTCGTACATCTTCATGATTGTCTCGCCGGGGCGATAGGCCTTCTCCAGCCATTCGATGCCCGATGTCATGTCGAGAAGGCTTTGCACCGTCATCGCCTTTTTCCGGTCATCGACGTCCTGGATTTGCTTGTCTGAAAACAGATCGATGACCGGGTGATCAACGCTATCAAGGTCGCCCTTTTGCAGCTCGATAGCGGTCAGCGTGCCGACGACGCTCTTGGTCACTGATCTCAAATCGTGGCTGACCCCGGCGATGTACGGAGCGTAGTAGACATCAGCTACGATCTTTCCGTGGCGAATGATCGTCAGGCTGTCCTGCTGATAAGTGCCGACGTGCTCTATCAGCCGGACAAGACTTGCTGAGTCCATCCCCTGTTCTTCGGGGCTCGACGTCTGCCAGGATTTTGTCGGCCAGAGGACTTCCCGGGGACCTTCATCGTCAGTTGCCGCAGCGGGCCGGTTGAATGCGCCAAAGGACTGCAAGCTCGCGACTAACGCGACAAGCGTCAGCATTTTGAAACGCATTGGACCCTCCCGGTTCAGGCCTGTCGCCGAACTCTGCTTTTATCAATCATAGATTGAAATCCGGGTGAGATCGAGCCCGAATGAACGCAGGCTTGGCTCTTAGATCATGATCCGATTGGACGGAATCGGATCATGATCTCATCTCTTTGTTTGAGCATGATCTTTTCGGAAAACCGGTTTCCACTTTTCCGGATCATGCTCTAGCAACCTTCGAATTGACGACGGAAATGGCTTAGGGATTATCGAGTTCGAGCCTCGTAGCCCGGGTGGCGCGCCAGCGTAACCCGGGTGTTTGCATCAGCGTGTGCAAGGGGCCCCGGGTTACGCGGAGCCTGTCATCGGGCGCGCATTCGCGCGACCCGTTGGCTTCACCCGGGCTACGATACCGCGCGTCTCCGCTCACGGCGGAATCTCGCGAGAGTGCAAGCAAGCATATTCCGCCCAGGCGCGCGATGCCGTAAGCTGGCTTTGCCAACCCTCGCCGGCGGAGTCCTGATCGCAAGTCCCAAAGCAAGCCGTTAAGCAAGCCATTCCCTGGCTCCGAGCGTCCGAGCCGTTGGCGCAAGCCGACATAACCCGGAGGAAGTCATGACGATGAGACCGGACCCCACGTTCCATGCGTCGCCAAAGCTTGCCATGGAAGCGCCGCCGGAGGATTTTGCTTACACGCTGTTGCTTAGTCCCGATTTCTCGAAGCCCGACGCGCTCGCGGTGATCGACGTCAAGCCGGGCTCAAAGACCTACAGCCAGATCGTCCATACCGTGACGATGCCGAACAAGGGCGATGAATTCCATCATTTCGGCTGGAACGCCTGCTCCTCCGCGCTGTCGCCGCTCACGGGACACGCCTTCGTCGAACGCCGCTATCTCATCATCCCCGGACTGCGATCTTCGCGCATCTATATCGTCGATACCAAGCCCGATCCGACGAAGGCGAAGCTGCACAAGATCATCGAGCCCGAGGAAGTGTTCGACAAGACCGGCTATTCGCGGCCGCACACGATCCATTGCGGGCCGGACGGCATTTATGTCTCGACGCTCGGCGGCAGCGGCAAGGATGGCACCAAGGGGCCTCCCGGCATCTTCATCATGGATTGCGAGAGCTTCGACGTGCTCGGGCGCTGGGAGATCGATCGCGGCCCGCAAACGCTGCATTATGACTTCTGGTGGAATCTGCCGCGCGACTACATGGTGAGCAGCGAGTGGGGGCTGCCGCCACAATTCGAGAACGGCATCGTCCCGGAAGATCTGCTGTCGAACAAGTACGGCCACAGGCTGCATTTCTGGGACCTTCGCGCCCGCCGCAACGTGCAGACCATCGATCTCGGCGCCAACCACCAGATGGCGCTCGAGGTACGTCCTGCGCATGATCCGGTCAGGGAGTATGGCTTCGCCGGCGTCGTCGTCGACACCACCAATCTCGAAGGCTCGATCTGGACCTGGTGGCGCGAGGGCGGCAAGTTCCACATCGAGAAGACGGCGACGATCCCGGCCGAGCCCGCGGCGAAGGAAAAACTGCCGCCGCCGTTGCAGGGCTTTGGCGCGGTGCCGCCGCTGGTGACCGATATCGATCTGTCGATGGACGATCGCTTTCTCTACGTCGCCTGCTGGGGCACCGGCGAGATGCGCCAATACGACGTCAGCGATCCCAGGAAGCCGAAGCTTGCCGGCTCCGTGCATGTCGGCGGCATCGCGCGCCGCACGCCTCATCCCAACGGAAAAGCCTTCGCCGGCGGTCCGCAGATGGTCGAGATCAGCCGCGACGGCAAGCGGGTGTACTGGACCAACTCGCTCTACTCAAGCTGGGATGACCAGTTCTATCCTGATGGCGTGCCAGGCGCCAAGGTGATGGCCAATGTCGGGCCGCAGGGCGGACTGGAGCTCGCCCGCGACTACTTCGTGAGCTTCCCCGATGGCTACCGGGCGCATCAGATCCGCCTTGAAGGCGGCGACTGCTCGACGGACTCCTTCTGCTATCCGTCGGTCTGGAATTGAACGAAGCAGGTTCGCCCATCCTCTGGCTCTGGCTTGGCATCGTCGCGAGCGGCCTCTATCACGGGATCAATCCCGGCATGGGCTGGCCGCTCGCGGTCGCCGCGGGCCTGATGGAGAAATCCCCGCGCGCACTCGTCAGTGCGCTGTTGCCGCTGTCGGTCGGTCACCTCTTGGCGATGCTGCTGGTGCTGCTGCCGTTCGCGCTCCTGATCGCGCTGGTGGAGTGGCAGCGCCCGATCCAGGCCGGCGCCAGCCTGCTCGTCATCGCCTTCGGCGTCGCGCGACTGCTCAGGCCTCGCCATCCCCGCGCGCTAGCACGGATACCGCCGACACAACTTGGCCTGTGGTCGTTCGCGGTCGCGATCGCCCATGGCGCCGGGCTGATGATCGTGCCGCTCTATCTCGGGCTTTGCCTGCCCTCCGGCATCCATGATGGCCATGAGGCGGCGGCAGGCGTCGTCAACCAGAACCTCGCGATGGCGCTGCTGGTCGCCCTGGTCCACACCGCAGCCATGATCACCGCCGGCGGATGCCTGGCGTGGCTGGTGTATCGTTATCTCGGCGTGAGGTACGTGGCGAAGAGCTGGTTCAATCTGGAGACGGTCTGGGCGGTGAGCCTAGTCCTGGTTGGGGCCATTGCACTCGCGATCAATCTGGCGGATTGGCACTGAGGAAGCGCCGATTAGGTCAGCCCGGCTGACCAATCCGCAACGCTACTTAGCGCTAGTTGAAGGCTACTTGATGGACCGAACAGATGGGAGCACTGTTCCCGCCATGCTGCGCCTCGCGCCATCAAGCGATTCGGCCAAACGGATGAACATCATGAGCGCCACGTCGATAAGCCGAATGGTCGTGCCGATGCTGGCATTTGCCATTGCCGGCGTCGTCGCGCTGTTCTTCCTCATTCCTCCCGCGCGGCAAACGCCACCGGTCGACACCAGCTCTGCCACGACTTCTGCGCCTGCAGCGCAGGATTCGGCATCGGGCAAGCGCGATCAGGCACCATCGGCTCTGTCGGCCCTGCAATCGGAGGCTGCGAACCTCGCAACGGCGCTTACCGGCCTGCCTCCCGCACCGGGTAGCAGCGAGGGCTCGCCGGAGTTCGACGTCGTCCGCATCGAACCAACAGGCGAAGCCGTGATCGCGGGCCGCGCGACGCCGGGTGCGACGGTGGAGTTGCTCCGCAACGGCGAACTGCACGATCGCATCGTCGCCGATCAATCGGGACAATTCGCAATGATCCCGCGCCCGCTGCCGCCGGGGAATTACGATCTAACCCTGCGCGTCAAGCAGCCCGACGGCAAGGAGACCGCGTCCAAGCAGAGCGTCGCGGTGGCGCTCGAGCCCGCCGGGAAGGAGCAGCCGATCGTGGCGCTGATAGCGCCGGATAAACCTGTGAAGGTCCTCTCGCAGGATCCCGCCCCGACGCCGGGAGCGGAGCGCGCGATCGTCGTGGAAGCGGTCGAGACCGAGCCGGGCGGAAAGCTCCGTGTCAGCGGTCGCACACACCCCGGCGCCGCGGTGAGGCTCTATCTCAACGACAGCTTTGTCACCGCCGTGACGTCGGACGATAACGGACGTCTTTCGGTCGCGATCAATGCGGGCGTAACAGCGGGCAATTACCGGATCAGGCTGGACGAGGTGGAGGCTGCTTCCGGCGCCGTCCGCGCGCGTGCCGAGGTGCCGTTCAACGTTCCGGGCACGCTGACGACCGCCTCCTTGCCGGCGCAGGCCAAGCCCTCGGAAGCCGCCGCGACCAAGCTGGCCGCTGCCCAGACGACCGCTCCGTCCGACAAGGGCTCGCCCTCCGCCGTGGTGGTGCCGAAGATCACGACCGCCACCGTCTCCCGCGGTGACAGCCTCTGGCGCATCAGCCAGCGCGCGTTCGGCGCAGGGCAGCGCTATGCCGTCATCTACCGGGCGAACAAGGAGCAGATCCGCAATCCCAACCGGATCTATCCCGGCCAGATCTTCGTCGTGCCGACGCACTGAAACCGATCGAGCATGATCTCCGCGCAAACGCTTCGCGTTTGTCGCGAGGGAAACCGGCTTCCACTTTTCCGGATCATGCTCTAGCGATGAAAAGCGGACCGAAGGCCGTCGGACACGCGCTGAACTAGCACCGTCCCCGCATCGAGCACGCCTGCGACCAACAGCAGCCCGTGAATCATCCCTGGCCAGCAATAGTGGTCGATCGGAACCCCGGCGTCGCGGAGCCTGGCGGCGTACGCGTTTCCCTCGTCACGCAACGGATCGAATTCGGCAGTGATGATCAATGCCGGCGCCAATCCCGCGAGATCAGTCGCGTAGGCAGGTGAAACTTGCGGATCGGTGCGATCGATGCCTGGCGGGAGATAGGCATCATACCAATCGAGCATATCGTCTCGCCGCAATCCGTACGTGCCGGTCCCAAGTTCTTGCCAGGATTTGCTCGATACCGTCGTATCCAGGTTGGGATAGAGCAGAACCTGCATGCTCAAGGGCAACCCTTCGGTTCTTGCCTTCTGTGCGACCCATGCCGCGAGCAATCCACCCGCACTGTCGCCTCCCACTGCGATGCGTCGCGGATCGACATTGATTTCAGTTGTACGGCTCAACCACTGTAGCGCAGCCCAGACATCCTCATTCGCCGCCGGGTAGGGATGCTCCGGAGCTAACCGGTAGGCCACCGACACGACCAGGCAAGCGGCGCGGTTTGCCAGCGCAGCAAGAGCGGTATCGTAGTTGTCCAGACTTCCAGCGACAAAGCCGCCGCCGTGACAGTACAGCAGCGCTGGCGCAGGAAGCGCGAGTTCTCGCTGGGGTATATAGACACGTGTCATCAGCTTACCGGGAGCACCGGGAATGAAAGCTTCCCTCATCCCGATTGGCTCGGGCGGGAACCCGAGTTGAGCGATGCTGGTCATTCTCGCGCGTACAGCGGCGATCTTTTCGCCAGCGGAAAGGGTCGTCCCCAATGTTAGCGTCCCAGCGGCGTGCAATTTCGCCAGAAGCTCCGCGACTTGTGGATCGAGAGTGGCATGCGTATTACCGTTCACTCGCGCTTCCTTCATATGGTGGTGAATGCTCCGCGCGGTACGCCACGCAGTGAGGCGACGATAATCCAAGGCTCAAAGGATTGTGCGCGAAAAAGCGTTACCGCCGTAGCGTGTTCCGGATCATGATCCGATCAATCGGATCATGATTTCATCGCTTTGCCCGCGCATGATCTCCGCGCTAACGCTCCGGACTTCTCGCTAGAGCATGATCCGGAACAGTGGAGACCGGTTTTCCCTCGCGACAAACGCGAAGCGTTTGCGCGGAGATCATGCTCAAACAAAGAGCTAGAGCGGGATGACGCTTCGAAGAAAAGTCATCACCTCTAGGCGAAACCGGTTTCCACTTTTCCGGAGCATGCTTGTCGTGCCGGGAAAGTGGCGCGGCTCATTGGCTCGATGACTTCAGGAAGGCAATTATCTTCGCCTTGTCCTCGGCAGAACGGACTCCAGTATAGGGCGTCATGCCGTTGCCCGGCACCAGGGCATCCGGATTTTCGATGAAGCGTCCGAGCTTGTCTTCGTCCCACACGAAATCAGCAGATTGCATCGCCTCGGAGTAGCGATAATTCGGCAATGAGCCAGCCTTCCGGCCGACGATGTTGTGCAGATGCGGACCGACGCGATTGTCACCCTCTTTCGTGGTGTGGCAGGTTCGGCAGGAATTGTTGAACAATTGCTGTCCCGATACGTCCGCGCGCTGCGCCATCGGTTGCCCGGAAGCAAATGACGCGAGCAGGAACGTCGTCCCGCCGAGAGCCTTGATGAACTGCCGCTTCATTCGCTTGACCTCGCGGTGAGACAATGGCGCCACCATCACCGGGATGGTCTGCCGTCAACGCCCGAACGCTTCGATAGGTCCGCGCCGCCATTGATCGCGCAGGCCGAGTCGGCGCAACGTGAGGGATGGCTTTTCTCACTGCAAGGGCTGGCGCTGACAATACGAGAGGGACGTCCGTGCGCTCTACGCCTTGATATCGACGGCAACAGCGTCGCGTTCGACCTTGTTCTTGGCCGCGAAAACGTCAAGGACGGCTTCGTTGATGATACGAGGAGGGGCCTTTTCCATCTGATGGGCGAGAAGCTGAACCCTCGCCTTCGTCACTTCGACAGGTACCGGGTAGATGAGCATGCTGCACCTCCACCGCAAAAGCTGCGCTTGCAGGTGTTTACGGATTGTAAATGGATGAGGTTAACGCGTCGCAGGCTCGCCGATTCGTTCGCATTGTAATGACGCGTTGAGGGGAGCCTTCACCAAACGTAGGATGGCGGGACCAGGCACGCCGCCGAATGCGCATCGAGGACGTCCGACGCCAAAGGACAAGCTCATTCAGCCGGCCATGCACACATGCCGTTCGTCCGCAGTTCCCACCTAGGAAGGTGCACCTCATGAAGATCGTCGACCTCAGCCGCGAGCTCTATCATCGTACGCCGAGCTATCCTGGCCATCCGCCGATCATACACGGCATGTGGAAGAACCATGAAGAAGCCTTGGCAGAGTCCGGAAATGTGTACGGACTGTCGTCGATGTTCATCTCGATGGCCGATCATGGCGGAACCCATATTGATGCACCGCGGCATTTCGGGCCACGGGGCATATCGATCGACCAATACCCGCTGGAAAAATGCATCGTGCCGGGCATCTGCCTCGACCTGCGGCACATCGCGCCGCGCGCCGAAATCTCGCCCGCTGATCTTCAAACCGCCGTAAAGCAGTCTGGCGTCGGCGTGCCGAAAGGCGGCACGGTGCTGCTATGTACGGGTCATCACGAACGTACCTTTCCGCGCAGGGCCTATTCGACCGACAATCCCGGCGTGAACGTCGCCGCCACGGAGTGGCTCGCCAGCCAAGGCATCGTGCATTTCGGCATCGATTCGATGCGGCCAGGACCTGACAGCGACGTCAATCTGCTGGTGCACAAGGCGTGTCTCGATCTGGACATCACCCACATCGAAAGCCTCTGCAATCTCGAAGCCCTGCTTGGCAAGGGACAATTCACCTTCATCGGCCTGCCGATGAAGTGGCGCGAAGGCACGGCCTCGCCGATCCGCGCGGTCGCGGTGTTCGACATGTAGGGCGTTGAAGAAAAGTCATCCCGCTTTAGGGACAGAACAGGAAAAGAAAAATGCAGGAGAGGAAACACAAACACCGGTCGCGCCGGGAGATCCTGCGCGCCGGCGGAACGTTGGTCGGAGTGGTAGTAGCAGGGGCAAGCCTCCGACCAGAACCGGCCAGCGCAGGGAGCTATCCCGATCGCCCGATCAAGATCATCGTGCCATTCGCGCCGGCGGGGCCGACCGACATCATCGCGCGTGTCCTCGCAACCCACCTCGGCCAGGCAATCGGCAGCACGGCGGTGGTCGAGAACCGTCCCGGCGCGGGCGGCAATATCGGGATCGGGATTGCGGCGCATGCAGATGCCGACGGCTACACGCTGCTCGTCACCTCGAGCGCCTATGTCGTCAATCCCGGACTTTATGCCAAGATCCCATATGATCCGTACAAGGATTTTGCGCCCATCGCCGAACTCGGTACCTCGCCGAACGTGATTCTGGTGTCCCCCGATCTCGGCGCGAATTCGATCGCCGATCTCGTCTCGCGTGCCAAGGCCGATCCGAACGAACTGAACTATGCGAGTCCCGGCGTCGGAACGACACCGCATCTGTCAGGCGAACTCTTCAAGATCGTCTGCGGGGCCAATATGACTCATGTGCCGTTCTCGGGCGCGGGGCCTGCGATCCAGGCGATCCTTGCCGGAACCACGCAGGTCGCTTTTGCGGCGCTGCCACCGGCGCATCCACATATCAAATCAGGCGCGCTAAAGGCGCTGGCCGTGACCGGCGCGCATCGCTGGTTCGATCTGCCTGACGTTCCGACCATGGTCGAGCTTGGCTACAAGGATTTCATCTCGGACACGTTTCAGGGTTTTCTTGCGCCTGCGAAAACGCCGGCGGACATAATCGAATTGCTTTCGGCCAAGTCGATCGGGATCCTGAAGACGCCGAAGATCGCTGAGCAGTTGCGCAATGATGGCTTCGAGGTCATCGCCAACGGACCCGAGGGCATGAGAAAGCGCATCGAAGACGAAGTCCCGAAATGGCGTGACGTCATTGCAAAGGCCGGCATAAAGCCGGTGTGACCGCGCCGGACGTGAGGACGGCGATTTCGGACCTGGATAGGGCACCGCGCAGAACGTCATCGCAAATCGCCCGTCCGTTTGACAGGACGAGTTATCTGACTAAAGTCAGATATCATGCCGCTCGACCCCATCGCGCGTGTCCGCCGCTTCAACCGTGCCGTCACCTCCGAAGTGGGCGCCCTGGACACGTCCTTTCTCGGGCGCGGACGCCCGCTCGGCAGCGCCCGCGTGCTCAACGCAATTGGGCATGGGCAGTCGGATGTCGCGGCGATCCGCGAGTATCTCGGGCTCGACTCTGGCCTGATGAGCCGCCTGCTGCGCGGCCTGGAAGACGAAGGCCTGATCGAGACCGTGCCGCATCCCGAGGATGCGCGGCGCCGCGTCGCCCGGCTGACCAAGGCCGGCCGTTCCGAATTCCGCGCTTATGAAGCGCTCTCCAACGCCCAAGCCAAAGACTTCCTGGCCCGCCACCCGCGGCAGGAAGAACTTCTGCGCGCGATGGACCTTGTCGCTTCCGCGCTGGGACGCGGCCGCATCGTGCTCGAGGAAATGGACCCGAGGCGCGACGACGCCAGATATTGCCTCGGCGAATATTATGCCGAACTCGCGCGCCGCTTCGAGAAGGGCTTCGACGTCTCGCTGTCTCGCGATCCGGAGGCCGTGAATTTGATCCGCCCGCGCGGCGCATTCCTCGTCGCGATGTCGGACGGCTTGCCGATCGGCTGCGTCGGACTGAAGGGCGGAGGCGGCGAGATCGCGGAAATCAAGCGGCTGTGGGTCGCGCCATCAGCGCGCGGCCTTGGGCTCGCACGTCGTCTCATGGAGGCCGCCGAGGACATCGCCCGCGAATTGTCCATCAAGGTCCTGCGTCTCGATACGAACAGCGCCCTGCCCGAGGCGCAGCAGCTTTACCGCAACAGCGGCTGGAGCGAGATCGAGCGTTTCAACGACGATCCGTATCCAGACACGTTCTTCGAAAAGCACCTCTGAAAAGTTGCTGCGGTTGCATTTTGTGCGGCGCGCACCGGCTGCCTTGCTGAGGCCGCCTTTTCTACCTTACCTTGCCGGTGTCAAAAAATAAAACTGGGAGGAACTTTCGTGACCACCCGTCGAAACTTCTTGAAGGGCGGCGCTGCCGCCAGCATCATGTTCTGCAGTTGCGGTCTGTTGCGGAGCGCGCACGCGCAGCAGCCGGCGCGCCAGACGCTGCCGGTCAGTGTCAACGGCAAGCGTGTGAAGACCATCGACGTTCACGCGCATTGCCAAATCCGGGAGGCCGGCGCACTGCTGGGCAACGATGCCGGCAAGATCCAGGTCCCTCCGGTGCGCGGCGCCGAGGAAGCATTCATCAGTCTCGATCAGCGGCTGGCGGCGATGGACGCGCAGGCGGTCGACATGGAAGTGCTGTCGATCAATCCGTTCTGGTACAGCCGCGATCGTGAGCTCGCCGGCAAAATCGTGCAGATACAGAACGAAAAGCTCGCCGAGCTTTGTGCATCCAAGCCGGATCGTTTTGCCGGCTTCGCGTCGCTGACGCTGCAGGCACCCGATCTTGCGGTGAAGGAGCTGGAGACAGCGGTCAAGAAGCAGGGGCTGAAAGGCGCAGCCATCGGCGGCATGGTCGAGGGCATGCCGTTTTCCGATCCCAAATTTCACCCGGTCTGGGCCAAGGCTGAAGAGCTTGGCGTCCCCTTGTTCATCCATCCGCAGGGCATCGCGGAATTGAACAAGCATCTCGCCGGTAACGGCTGGCTCTCCAACCTCGTTGCCTACCCGACCGAGACCAGCATTGCGCTGGCGCACCTGATCTTCGAAGGCACGTTCGACCGTTTCCCCGGCTTGAAGATCATCGCCGCGCATGGCGGCGGTTATCTGCCTTCCTATGCGGATCGTGCGGATCACGCCTGCCTGGTCAGCCCGGCCAATTGCAATCCCGACATCAAGCTGAAGAAGCGGCCGACCGAATATCTCAAGCAGATCTATTTCGATTCGCTGGTGTTCTCGCCGGAGGCCATCCGGCATCTGGCCGCGCAGGTCGGCGCGTCCCAGCTCGTGCTGGGCAGCGACTATCCTTATCCGTGGCAGTTGCAGCCGGTCGACCACATCTTCGCATGCACGTCATTGAGCGATGAGGAGAAGGCCGACATCCTCGGCCTGACCGCGGCGAAGCTGATCAACGTCCAGGCGTGATCGTCAGCCGGAATGACGCCGAGCAGCGGGACCAGCGGCTCATCAGCACGTTCGCAGCGAAGGCTCAGACGCTGCGGACTTGTGCTCCGTTCCGACGGATGCGCTCTTCGTCCGGACAATCTCGCCCTGCAAGTTTCCAGAGGCAGGAGAGAATCACCTTTGCCTCGGTTTCGTCGAGCCGCGCCATGACCCTTTTCTGATGGTCCCGGGCGCGCCGTTGCAGCACCTTCACGAGCTGATGGCCGCTCTTGGTAAGGTGGATCTGCCTGACGCGGGCATCTTGCGCGACCTGGGTGCGCTTGGCTAATCCGCGCTGTTCCAGGCTGTTGAGGGTCGGAACGATCCTCGGGCGCTCCACTTCAAGGCTCTTGGCGAGATCAGCCTGGTTGATGCCGGGGTTCTCCGCCACCACCACAAGCACCAGGAATTCCGCAGCCGTTACGTCGGACTCAGCGAAACACTGAAGAATTCCCTCAAAGACCGCCAGTTGCGCCCGGTGGAGGGCATAGCCCAGGGAACCGTCAAGGTAAGACATTTCTGCTGATTCATTATGCTCGCGGGACAGGATGGGCATAACCGACGGCGTCCCCGACTGCTCCTTATGGAAGCGACCCTAGAGCGCCGACAGGGCGCGGAATGCTGCATCGGCCGCCATAGGAAACGCCAGAGCGAAAATCGAAATTCACCGGCTGGTTCTGCATAAAATATGAGCAAATGCGGAACCGGACGCAACAACAATATGTCGCGCGGAGACCATGTCACGTGAACAATATGTCATGCCAAAAGGAAAGACCTCCGGCGGGGCATCGCCGGAGGTCCCTGGAGGTCAACACGAAGAACTGTTTGCGGCAGGTCTCTGTTGACGTTGGTAGAACCGCAGGCGTGCTGCGGCTCTTTGTCCTCAGAAGTTACGCTGCGCGCGGAGCTGGAGCAGGAAGGTATCCTGGTCCTTGAACTCGTAGCGGGCGGCCGGCTTGGGCGCCGACGGGCCCAGGACGGCGGTGCCCTGGAAGCTCTGGTCGAGGTGGAACCACTGGAATTCGGCCGAGAAGGTCAGGTTCTTGACCGGGGTCCAGCGAGTGACCGCACCGAGCTGCGACACGTTGAAGTTCGGGTTGCAGACGAAGTCCGCGCTGACCGCCTTGGCCGGCGTGGTGTAGTTGAGGCACATGAACGCCTTCGCCGCACCATCATACCGGACTGCCGAATAGCTGCCGAAGACGCTGGTCGACCAGTAGGGATCCCAGTTGTGGTTGAAAGCGCCGCGGATGCCGAAGGCTTCCGTCAGATGCAGCGATCCGTCGCCGCCGGCCGCGACCGGCAGGTAGATGCCGTCGGTGGTGGCACCGAAGCCGATGCTCTGGTAGGCGCCCGCGCCGCCGCCGCCGAACATCGCGAAGCTCGGCGAGGCTGACGAGGAGGAGATCACGTACTTGGTCGCGCCCTTGGCGTAGCTGACGTCGAACTTGATGTCGTCGCCGGGGCCGGTCGGGATGTTCTTGATGTTCACGCCGATCATCGCCGCGCCACCCCACTTGGTGTCAGGGTGACCGGAAAGCTCGGACGCTCCGGTCGGTGCCGCACCCGGCAGACCCACGCCGCCGGCTGGCGCGCCAGCCGCGTTGAGCGTGTTGTAGGAGCCGCTCACTTCATGCGCCGCGGCCGAAATCTGGAACAGACCCCAAGCCTGGTCGACGCGGATGTTGCCGACCACGTCAGGCGAGTGAACGCCCGCATAGGCGTTGCCCGAGTTGAACGTCGCGTTCAGAGGCAGCGACAGGTTGTAGACCGCGGTGCGATCCCAGACCGTCGGATCGTCCAAGCCGATGCTGGCCGACACGCCGTTGCCGAACTGCGCGGTGTACTGGATGTTGTTCACACCGGTGTCGGTGTTCTGGCCGCCGAGCAGGTTGGAGTTGATGTTGCCCGGGAAGCCCTGCCACGGAGTAGCGTAGGCGGAAGCGGACTTACCAAACGTGAAACCGGCAAACTGAATGAAGACGTATTCGACCGCGACATAGCCGCCGCCGGGAGTGTCGAGCAACTGCGAGCCGGCAACCGGCAGGCCGGTATTGATCGAGTTCGGGTTGTAGGTGCTGCCGCCGAGCGTCGAGAACTGGAAGTCGGCCTGACCGAAGGTGCGGACCACGCCATATTCGGTGGCGGTGCGGGTATCGATCGTCAGCGCCATACGGGAACGAGCGGCGAAGTAATCGCGATAACGGTTCCCCTGACCGATATCGCCGTTCCACGCCGGCGTGCCATGGATACCGCCGTTGAAGGTGGCGTCCACGCGCAGATAGCCGCCGATCTTCATGCAGGTGTCGGTGCCCGGGATGTACCAGAAGCCGGCGCCGTACAGCGAGCAGACCTTCACATATTCGACGGCCTTCGCCTTCACCGGAAGATCGGCCGCCTGCGCGCCCGCCAGAGTGATGAGGCTTGCGGCCCCACCAAGTACGAATGTCCTAACGACAGTCATTTTATTGCAACCTCCTGATCTGACGGACTGGTGTCAGTCGAAGCGGAACGAGCGGCCTGAGACCCATCGCTCTCGCGTAATGCCCAACTACAAGTGTCTCAAGCTGACGGAAAATTTATCGCGTCGAGCCGACCAGCCCCCTTGCCCGAGCATAAGTAACGAACTTATTTGTCATGATCTAGATAACACCATTATCAAATGACAACAAAATCGATCTTGTTGCAGCCAAGATACACTCGGTGACATGACCAATGAACGGAGCAGATGTATTCGCCATGAGGAAGCGAGACTCTATTCGACAGTTTGGTCGGGAAATAGCGTCGCTCCACGCATCTCTTGATGAACTCTATCAGTCCTGGGCGAAAACGCTCGGAATCACCGGCCCGCAATGGAAGATCATGCTGATCCTCGCCGATGCCGGCGATGACAGCGGGTTGTCGGTCGGCAAGGTTTCGAAAATTTTGAACGTCGAAGCGTCGTTTGTCACAACGCAGTCAAAAATCCTTGAGAAAGAGGGCTTAATCCAGAGAAAGACATCGCGACGAGACGGACGAATCGTCAACCTGTCGCTGACGCATCGAGCGTTGGAGCATCTGGAAGGATTGGCGCCGCGACGAGATTCATTGATTGAATTTATTTTCGCGGAGTTCGCGCCCGGCGAACTCGATGAGCTCAGTGGAAAACTATTCTCTCTCAAGGAAAGGCTGGAGAAAGCGCGTCTGCAGGTGGCGGAGCCTTAGAGAACAGGCGCACCGGCGATGGACCTTCTCGGCAGCCTCGGCATTCTCGTACGCGTAGCGGAAGTTCTTTCGTTTTCCGCCGTCGCGCGCGAGCGTGATGTGAGCCAGGCCGCGGTCGCCCGCCAGATTTCGCAGCTCGAAGAGCACTTCGGCGTTCGCTTATTCCATCGCACCACGCGAAAGATCAGCCTCACCGATGACGGACAGATGCTTGTCCTCCTCGCGCGACCGATATTGGACGGCGTCGAGGGCATGCTGACGGCCGTGGGACGACAGAGCGCCTCTCCCATCGGACTGGTCCGCGTCGGCGTGACCGGCACCGCAGCTCGCTTCCTCGCGCGCCGTCTGCCCGAGTTGCTGGCGGATCACCCGGGGCTGAAGGTCGAGCTGGTGGTGAGTGATCGGATTGGTGACATGATCGAAGATCGTCTCGATCTTGCGATGCGCGTCGGCGAAATCGCCGATGCATCGCTGGTCGTTCGTCATGCCGGCACGATTTCGCGCGTCGCCGTGGCGGCACCGAGCTATGTCGAAAAGCATGGCGCACCTTCCTTGCCCGCCGAACTTGCACAGCACACCTGCATCGTCCACGCCACCAGCCAGCATCCGGATATGTGGACGTTCGTGACCAACAAAGGCACCCAGCAAATTCGCGTATCGGGAGGATTCCTCGCCAACGACGCCAGCGCGGTGCATCTGGCGGCGAGAGATGGATACGGGATTGCCTATCTCGCGCTGGTCGATGTGTTCGACGATCTGCGCAGCGGCCAGCTCGTCCGCGTCCTGAACAACTTCCCGTCGCCGAACATTCCGTTCAGCCTGGTCTACTCCTCACGTCGGCATCTTGCGCCGCGCACGCGCGTGGTGCTGAATTTCATCCTGGAGGAGCTGCGAGAAATTCGCGCGTTGCTTTCCGAGGACCCGAGCGAGATCCGGGACCAGGGAAGCGACCGAAGCTCTCCAGCTCTCAGCGTGTGAAAGCGCGGGCCGCCGAAGCAGACCCGCACTGTCGTTAGAGGTTCAGGATGGACGAAGCGTCAGTCGCAGCGAAGCTGCCGATTGTCCGCTGCTGCAACGGCCCGCGATCCGGATTTCTGAGACCGAACCCGCGGAGCACATTGCGAAGCACGACCGCCTTCCATTGCCGCGTAGGCGCTGGCGTCATTCACAAGCTTGTTTGCGCTCGCGCCCGAATTCAGCACATCCGAGTTGGGGTAATAGAATGCCCGCAGGCCGGGCTCCTGAATCGCTTGCTGCGCGAACACCGGCGCCGCCGCCACAGCCGAAAGCAGCATGGCCGAAGCGACTGATATCTTGAGGCTGGTCATCTCGTTTCTCCGTAAAGTCCTTGGTGAGGATCACGGCAGCAATCATCGCCCACGCAACAGCGTGGTTCTGGTAATCGTTTGAGGGACATGCCCGCCTGACTCGCAATGGCTGCAACTGATCTGACAAGAGAGCTATCGCGGAACACCGATTCGGAAAAAGTGCGCCGCGCTTGAAAGACTTGTGCGCAAATCGCAGAAATCGCACCTCGTCGCAGATATGCGCCCCGAGGACGGCGACTATTGATCGCTTCCCATCGAACGATGGAAGAAGAAGGCCTTGAACCAGTCCGTAGAACATCAATGCGAGACCAGCTTCAAGGATTATCAGGACTTGCTTCACTGGTCGGTGTCGATGAGGAACTTTGCACCTAGCCCGAAGGTTATCGTGAGACATCATTGGGAGAAGCGAATGTCAAAAAGCAAGCTCTCCATACTGATCGCCGCAGCTCTCGCACTCGCGCCAATTCAGGTGTTTGCGCAAGGCGTCGGCAGTCCACCGCCGCCCAGGCCTGGCGACCCGGCCGCCGCAACAGGCGCCGTGGGCGGGAGCGCCCCGCCACTCAAACCTGGAGCCCGGACCGGCGGTACACCCGGAAGCGTGGGCAGCCCACCACCACCCAGGCCGGCGCCCCCGAGCGGTGACAAAAAAGGCGACTAGCACGCCCAGGGCGGGGCGCGCTGTTTGATTTAGGAACAAGCAAGCCGAATTGCAGTTGGCTGACATGCCCAGGTATTTCTTCCATCTAGCTGGCCAAATCGAAGCTCATGACCTGTCCGGCCATGCGTGTACGAATGACGACGAGGCCAGGGATCACGGGAGCTTCATCGCTCACAGGATCGGAACGGAAAAACCGGAGATGGTGCGCGAAGGAAACTTCATCTTGGTGACAAATGAAGAGGACACCGAGATTGTTCAAATTCCTCTGGCTTCAACGACGGTCTAGAGGATCGGTTCTTTCCCTGAAATTGTATCGCGAGCGTCGGCATCGTCGTTGCGAGGCACCTTGCCTTTGACTGTTCTGCATACGGCTCCACTTCGTTCTCAAAGAACGAATCGATATCGGAAGAATCAGTCCCGACAGAGTCCTAACGATTGGTTTCGGCCGGGCTTGCGGACGGCGCGAACAGTCACGCGTTGATCGAAATCTGCGCCTCGTATTGTCCGGCTTTCTCGAACAGAGCATTGCGGGCAGAACATGCCAGCCAAGCGCCGAGAGCGATCGTTCGTTCCCATTTCCGATCTCCAACAAAACGCCCCGTATGAGAAAAGCCCCCGCTGGCCAGCAACGGAGGCTCTTTTAGGACTTGGAGGGCCGCGCAGTATCTTGCGGATTAGAGCGTTTTCGAGCGAAGTGGACACCGGTTCGCGTGAAGAAAACGCGTCAAAGCAAGAATCGAGAGCTTCGGTTCTGATTCAATCAGAACCGAAAATGCTCTAGTAGAATGCCCGCCTGGCGGCCCGACCGCCTTTCCAACTTCTTCGGCTGTTACCGGCTGTCTTCACCAGCTTTCCAGTCAGTCGTTGTCATGATGGATGACGGTTTTCTCGCGAGATCCGTCCTCGTTTTCTTTCTTGATGACCGTCGTTCTGTCGGTATCGCGAGGCTCACGCTCTTTGATGACGGTGGTCCGATCGCGGTCGCGGTGATCGCGAGGCTCACCAATAGTGACGCCACCGCCAACCGGTCCGGCCTGAACCCCAACCCCAACGCCAACGTCTTCAGCCAGAGCGGGGGCGGCAAACGATACGATCATGGTGGCGGCAAGAAGGTAGCTCCTCATCTCATTCCTCCATTCCGATTGTGGACGAAGAACGTGCCGGTGCGACATTTTGTTCCTGTCCGGAAGGAGGTCGAAACTTGGATCTTCCGATCAAAAGTAAGCCCCGCAAAAGCGGGGCTTCTTGAAGTTACCAGTTCTGACGACCATACCAGTCATCGATCTCTTTTCTGGCCTGGTCCTTCGCATAGCCGTAGCGTTGCTGCAAACGTCCTTCGAGTTGGTCCTGCTTTCCCGCGATGACGTCGAGGTCATCATCGGTGAGCTTTCCCCACTGCTCCTTGACCTTGCCTTTCATTGCCTTCCAGTTGCCCTCAACGCGATTCCAATCCATTGCTCTCCTCCTTGGACAAGTAGTGAGCCAACCCGATATTGCGCGCTTTTGTTCCAACAGGGCGGCGCGAGGCAGCGCGGCGGCGGAGAGTTTCGCAAGCGCGCAATTCTTCGCCCAAGAGGGACAACACCAGTTTCCTATCGCGACCGCGAGTTTGTTCAAAAGTGCACAGAGACGAAGAAGAAACAAAGTTGGATGGCATCGCCTTGTTCTGCATCTGACTTTACTTCGTTCTCAAAGAACGAATCGAAGCCGCGAAAATCGGTCCCAACAGAGTCCTAACGATTGGTTTCTGTCGCGCGTCGCGACGGCGCAAACAGCCGCCAAATGCATCATTGGCGGTATCAGAAACGGATGGAACGGGACGTTGCGGCCCTGTCGCGCGCGATCGATTTGGCACACGACAGGAGCAAGACCGAATTGGCCCGCGCTAGCTCACGGCCCGGAACTGGACCTCACCTTTGTTCAAGAAGCAGGTCTTGTTGAACAGCCGCAAGTCCAGCGGATTGGGCAGCCGGACATCGCCAATGTCAGGACACGTCTTCCTCGCCGGATCGTATGATCGATCGATCTGCGAGACGAAGACGATGATGAGCCCCCGGTCTCGCGCGAACGATTTCAGCACGCGAACCTGCTCTGCCAATCCGGGGTTTTCACGTCTCTGATCCAGCAATTGCAGATAGTCCACCACCACCAGGGTGCCGCGAGCCGCTGTCGCCAACATCCTTGTGATGTAATCGGCACTTATCGCGTCGGAGCAGTCGAGCTCGAACAGTCCGTCGAACCGCGCGTACTCCGCCCCGATTGCCTGGAAGCGATCCAGAACGTCTTTTTCCGTATATTCCAGCGTGAAGAACACGGCGCGATTGCCGGCTTTCATGGCTTCGACGGCGAGCTCAAGACTCATCAGCGTCTTGCCTTGGCCCGGGCGCGCGCCCACCAGCACCAGGTCACCAGGCTTCAATCGCGCAAGCAGCTTGCCAGCAGGCCTGGACGCGGACAGCTTCGCCGCAAGCAGGCTCCAATCGCTATAGCCTTCCTGAAGGGCTATGCGATTCAGCGCGACATGGAGTGGAATACCTTCCCCGCGGGATAGTCGTTTGGCTTTGTGCTTCAAATGGTAAATCGGCGCAGACAGCTTCATCGGCAACCTCCTATTGCGAGCAATCTTCGCAATCCCTCCTTATGCTTGGCGCTCGAACAGTCGGTTCGATGATCAGGTGGCCCGGTATGAGTGATACTTTCCCGATCGGAGGGGGGAGGCGTGGGCCGCGCTCGAATCGGATGATAGCTTAATCCGTGGGGGACGGAAATCGCACGCGGCCGGTCCGGCGAACGCGGTTGGCTCGCGATCAATCGTCGGCAAGCGCGGCTTCGGCACTCTGTGGCGATTAGCGTTCGCCACAGATCTGTCCTAAAATTGGCACCTGTTGTAATGAATCCGACCGTAACCGGGAGCCAGATGCTGTATCGTCGATCGTCATTTCTTATCGCCTGCTTCGCGACAATTTCTACACTTGTGGCCGCGCCATCAACGGCAAGTGCCGAGGTGGCTTCCGATACGGCGCAAAGCGTGCTCTTGGATCAGACAACGGTCAGAAAGGTGATCGGCGGCATCGCTGTCGAGTTGCGCGAGGGTTATGTGTTCCCGGATGTGGGCATGCAGGCGGCGGATGCGCTAGAGAAGGCATTGAGAACGAACGCCTATGCCGGCGTAACCGATCCAGCTCAGTTTGCGCTGCAACTGACCGAGCAACTCCGTGCGATCACCAACGACAGCCATATGAGGGTGATCTTTGGCTCGCCGTTCCGTAACCAGCCTCCGCCGACCACGCCGCAGGATGCCGGCTTTGAGGTGAAACGATTAGACGGCAATATCGGATACATCCACTTGGCGCGGTTCGTTCCGCCCGAGGTCTTTAATCCGGCAGCCGACGACGCCATGCGTAACCTGTCGGACACCGCCGCGCTCATCATCGACATGCGGGACAATGGCGGCGGACATCCGGCGTCTGTAGCCTACCTTGTCAGTTTCTTCCTCGATCCCGGCAAGCGTGTTCATATCAACGACCTCATCTGGCGCAATCGTGGGACTTCGACTTTCAGAACGGAGTCGTTTTGGAGTTCATCGACGCCGGTGCACTATCTTGGCAAGCCCGTCTATGTGCTGGTTGGCCCAAAGACTTATTCGGCGGGTGAGGAGTTTGCCTACGACCTGCAAATGCTCAAGCGCGCAACTGTGGTTGGCGCAACAACACGCGGAGGAGCGAATCCAGGCGGTCTGAATGAACTAGGTTCCGACCTCTTCGTTGTCGTGCCGACTGGCAGGGCTGAAAATCCGATCACGCACAGCAACTGGGGAGGCGTCGGCGTGCGCCCTGACGTTCAGGCTGCGCTTGAGGCCACTCAACAAACCGCCGTAGCTCTGGCGAAGGGCCAGCCAGCGACGCCGTTGGCAAGATAGGGGAATGGCGTTGCCCTTTGGGCCGCGCTCTCGGCTCCGCCGGAATCACGCCTGCGGCGCGTTTCCGCCATTCGACTTCAATCGCCATATGGCGGAGAGAGTGGGATTCGAACCCACGGTACGGTTTCCCGCACACACGCTTTCCAAGCGTGCGCCTTAAGCCACTCGGCCATCTCTCCGGAAGCGCCCTCTCTTGAAGGGATGGGGCTGATTTTGCAAGGGAGAGAGGGGGCGGAAGCTGAAATTTCCTTAAGTTTTTGGAACAGCTTGGGTTTTTGGCGGGTTGCCGGTCGGGATCGGGGCGCGCGTTCGGCCTGTTGAACCCGAATCCTTGCCGTGCCGACGACCGCAAGGCAAATCAGTGGTGGAGGGCGGCGTGAAGCGGACAATTGCAATTCTCGGCCTGGTCGTGGCGGCTATCGCGGGCGCCGGTCCGGCGCTGGCGCAGAGCTGCACCAAGGCGGGGACGGATGTGAGCTGCGACGACGGGCGGCGCGGGGTGCTTTCGGGCGATACCATCATCTGGAGCGACGGCACGCGCTCGAGCCTGACCTCGCCGCATCCGAGCGTGATCGTCGGCAACCCGTCCTCGGTCAGGGTCGGGCCAGGCGTGTTCGTCGGCAAAGGCAGCGGCGTCGTGCCGATGGAGAATCCAAGCGACTCGCGGCGGGCGCGCTGCCCGGTGCTTGAGGGCGTGGCGTATTGCTATTGATCGGGTCGTCTATCCGCGCCGGCGCTGACGCGACCTGGGCATGAACGCCTCACCCCGAGAAGCCGCGCAAGGGGCGTCTTGAGGGATAGGTCGCGCGCCCCACGCCCGTCATTCCGCGGCATCGCGACGGGATGAGCCCGGAATCCATTTCGCCTCGCAGGGCGCGAAGCAATTAAGCTTGAACATACCAGTCATCAAAATACGAATGTTCGGTTAGCACCGTCTTATATCCGTGCGACGTCAAGAGGCCCTGTATTTTCTCCCTCCGGTCCGAATAGTTGTGCTCGCAGGTTATGCAGCCAAAGGACCAAAGGGAGAAGTCAAGCGCACTGAGAATATCGTGTTCGCTGCCTTCGGTGTCGATGGAAAGATAATCAATATGAGCTGGAGCACCATGTTTGAGCAGAAGGTCATGCAACGAAATCGTCGGGACGTTGTAGCATTTGCCTGATCGTCTACGACCGGAGTGAAAGTCGGAGTTTTCAAAAGCAGAGGCGGTGGAAAGCTCACCGTCCGGCGTCTCTTTGAATGAGATGGTCTCACCGCTTCGGCTCCATACGCACGCCGTCTCAATAACGGAACTTGGCCTGTTCCGGATCAGGCTACGATGCCAGACGCGCGCCGGCTCGGCGAGAATACCAGACCATCCGAGGCATGTTTCCAGTAAATGGCTGTTGTTGCGGTTAATTCCGTCTGTTGCTCCAAAGTCAACGAAGTACCCATCTCTCTTGTATTTGCTCGCATGAGCAGCGAAGAGATCTTGTCCTATCTGCGATTTGGCGTGTCTGATGAGAGCAAGAGCTGATGACAGCTCTTCTTTGTCGAAGTTGGAAACAAGCTCTACGTAGTGCCGGAGCCGATGATAGGCCTCGGCATCTTCAATGGCTGTATTGATGAAGTTGGAATTGCCAATCTTCCATCCCAGGGATTCTAAGGCGCTCTTAGCGGTCCTTTTGGCAAATGAAAGCATCGAAGTGCCCTCAGAACGCTTTGACTGTACAGCGTTATTCTCGGGCATCAAGCTTTGTTTTCCATCGCGGACAACGGCAAGAGATTTGATCGAGTGAGAAGGGAGCTGCTTCAGTGTTACACCACGAGATCGCTTAAAGCAGCGGCAGCCGTAACAGCTTTTCCTGTTTAGGGCAGCAGCGCGGCGGCGAAGGCCGTGATCAGAACTGTCGATACGTTCAGGACTGTAAGAAAAACGCGTCCTGCGAAGGCGAAGAAACGCCACGCTGGCGCTGACGCGACCGGGCATGAACGCCTCATCCCGAGAAGCCGCGCAATGGGCCTCTTGAGGGATAGTCGCGCCTCGCCGGTCATTGCCGGGCATCGCGAAACGATGAGCCCGGAATCCATTTCGCCTCATACGCAAGTGGACGAATGGATTCTTGCGACGCCGTCGCACCACGGAATGACGGCGGAGAAAAATTCGCCAGCGATTCCAAAGTGATTTGTCCTATGCTCCGCTGCGACCGCTTGCTCGCGCCACACAACTTCCTGTGGTTATGGGTCCCGGCTTTCGCCGGGACGACGGAGATGTGCCAAGAAGAGCGGCTAATGAATGCGTGCGCTGCGATAGGGCCAGTGCGTGGCTTCGGCCAGTGGCGGCGAGCGCTCGGGCTTTTCGTCGGCGCCGGTGTCCTGCAGCGCCTCGACGAAATTGGCGAACCATTGCTGGATGGTGCCCGTGCAGATCTTCTCCATCATCGCTTCCCAGCGCAGCCGCCGCTCGGCGAGCGGCATCGAAAGCGCGGTGGCAATGGTGCGCGCCATGCCGTCGACGTCGTGCGGGTTGACGATAAGGGCAGCCTCGAGCTCGTTGGCGGCGCCGGCGAATTTCGACAGCACCAGCACGCCGGGATCGGCCGCGTTCTGGGCGGCGACATACTCCTTGGCGACAAGGTTCATGCCGTCCTGCAGCGGCGTCACCACGCCGACCTGCGCGGTGCGGTAGAGACCGGCGAGCACCGCCTGGCTGAATCCCTTGTTGAGGTAGCGGATCGGCGTCCAGTCGACCTCGCCATGGATGCCGTTGACGTCGGAGACGAGTTTTGCGACCTCGCTCTGCAGATTGCCGTAGGCCTCGATGCCGCCACGCGATGGCGTTGCGATCTGCAGCAGCGAGATCGTGCGCTTCAGCGAGGGATGCATCGTCCACATCCGGTCGAAAGCCTTGACGCGGTTGATCAGGCCCTTCGAATAGTCGAGCCGGTCGACGCCGATCGCGAGCCGCTCGCCGTTCAGGCTGCGGCGCAATCGCGAGACGTCGGGATGGGTCATCGCCTTGGTGGCCTGCTGCGCGAATTTGTCCGGATCGATGCCGATCGGGAAGACCGCGGCGCGGCTGCGTCCGTAACGCGACGTCACGCTGCCGTCCCGCACGACGAGCCCGAGATCGGCTTCGACGTAGCCGAGGAAATTCTCGCAATCCTCCTCGGTCTGGAAGCCGATGAGATCGTAGGCAAGCATCGCCTCGATCAGCTCGCGATGATGCGGGACGCCTTCGATCACCGCGCGCGTCGGCCACGGCGTGTGCAGGAAAAAGCCGATCGGCTTGTCGATGCCGAGATCGCGCAGCTCCGCGCCGAGCGCGAGGAAATGGTAGTCCTGAATCCAGAACACCGAATCGTCCTTGCGGAAGCGCAGCAGCGCACGCGCCATGAACGCGTTCACCTCGCGGTAACTGGCATAATCCTCCTCCGAGGCGCGGATCAGGTCGGCGCGCGAATGCAGCGCCGGCCACAGCGCGGAGTTGGCAAAGCCTTCGTAGTAGCCTCCGTAATGCGCGGCCGGCAGATCGAGCATCGCCAGCGCACCGGCGCCAAGCGCTTCCACCTCCGCGAAAGGTTCCTTCTGGTTCCCATCGCGGACACGGCCGCTGGAGCCGACCCAGATCGCGCCGGACTTCTCGACAACAGGCAAAAGAGCGGCGGCGAGGCCGCCCGTCATGGGTTCATTGGGTTTTCCACGCGCTACGCGGTTCGACACGACAACGAGGTTCAAATCGTCCCCTCCCGTTGGGCATTCGCGTATTAACAACCATTCATCAATATGGTTCCTGGCCACGCTTTCTCCGAATTGAAACCAAATTCAGGCAGGCCCGCATGGAACCGGGGCGTCAACTCACAAAAAGAAAATTTTTTGCGAGCAGGCGACCGCCCACAGCAGGAACTGCGGTTATTCCGCGCCAATTTGCGGTTGAGGTTTCGGCTAAGACGCGGCGATTTCGCGCTCGTCATCGAGCAGATGCGCAAGGAATTCGCGCACGTCGCTCGGCGCGTCGAAATGCCCGGCCACGCCCTTGGCGCGGCGGCCGACAGAGAAAGCAAGCCCTTCGAGTTCGGGCATGATCGCAAATACCGTCTCGTCGGTGACGTCATCGCCGATGAAGAACGGCTTACGTCCCTTGAACGGCGGATGCTTCATCAGTTCGAGCACGCCGGTGGCCTTGGTGAAGCCGGCGAGCTTGATCTCGCAGACCTGCTTGCCCGGCAGCACCTCGATCGGCGCCTCAGGCAGATCGGCGCGGATCAGCGATACCGCCTCGTAGATCGCCCTTTCCGCATGCGGCGCAAGGCGATAGTGCAGCGCGAGCGAATAGCCCTTGTCCTCGAGCAGAATGCCCGGGCTCAATCTGGCGATGGCGGCCAGACGCCGCTTCAGCTCCTTGTCAAGCTGCAGCGCGTGGCCCGCATCGCCATCGCCCTGCGGATCGAGCCGCATCTCCGCGCCATGGCCGCCGACCGCAGGGAAGACATCGGGGGCGAAAATCAGGTCAAGATCATTCACCGAACGGCCGCTGACCAGCGCCAGCGCACCATTGGTGCGCTCGAGCAGGCGATTGAGCGTTTTCGCCAGCCCCGGCGGCACCCAGACCTCGCGCGGTGTCGGCGCGAAGTCGAGCAAGGTGCCGTCGACGTCGAGCAGGACCGCGGTCTCGCTCAGATGCCCGACCAGCGCGCTCGGCACCGGCACGGTTTCCGGCGATGCTTCGTCTTCCGGCGAAAAGTCTTCGTCCAGCGGCATGTCAGCCAGTTCCTCAGTCATCCCATTCTACTCCACAACAGCCAGCGGCCGTGCGACAGATTCGAGCGATTTTCGCTCGGCGGCGACGGCGTAGCGCCACGCGACCAAGGCCGCGACGATCATGAGCACCGACCCCAGGAGGTAGCCGGCGAAAACGGAATTGCGCGATCCGGTATCGATCAGCACGCCGAACAATGCAGGTCCGATCACGCCGCCGATGCCCGTGCCGATCGCGTAGAACAGCGCGATGGCGAGCGCCCGCACCTCGAGCGGAAACGTCTCGCTCACGGTGAGATAGGCGGCGCTCGCAGCGGGCGAGGCAAAGAAGAAGATCACCATCCACGCGATCGTCTGGCCTTGCGCGCTCAGCGCGCCGATCGAGAACAGATAGCCCGAGAGCGCCAGCAGCACGCCCGACACGCCATAGGTCAGTGTGATCATGACGCGGCGTCCCAGCGTATCGAACAGGCGGCCGAGCACGAGCGGCCCCAGGAAATTGCCAGCGGCAAAGGGCAGGATGTACCAGCCGACATGGCTGGCGGGAATGCCGAAGAAGTCGGTCAGCACCAGCGCGAAGGTGAAGAAGATCGCGTTGTAGAAGAACGCCTGCGCGCTCATCAAGACGAGCCCGACCACCGCGCGCTGGCGATAGGTGACGAGCAGCGTATGCGCCACTTCGCGGAGCGGCGTGTGGTCGCGCATCCGCAGCTTGATCTTCGGCAACGCCTGCGATTGCGCCTCGACATGACCGATCACCGAGCGCTCGATATCGTCGACGATTTTGTGCGCTTCCTCGGGGCGGCCGTGGATCATCAGCCAGCGCGGGCTTTCCGGAATCCACATACGCATCACGAACACGACGAGGCCAAGACAGGCGCCGGTGAGATACGCAAGCCGCCAGCCGAGATCGGGATTGATCACGGCGGGATCGAGCAGGACGATGGCGCTGACGGCGCCGATCGCAGCACCGATCCAGAAGCTGCCGTTGATGACGAGATCGGTCCAGCCGCGATAGCGCGCCGGCACCAGCTCCTGGATGGTCGAATTGATCGCGGTATATTCGCCGCCGATACCGGCACCGGTCAGGAAGCGAAACAGCGCGTAGCTTGCGACATTCCACGACAGCGCGGTCGCGGCGGTGGCGCTGAGATAGACCGCAAGCGTGATGAAGAACAGTTTCTTGCGGCCAATGCGGTCGGTGAGCCACCCGAACCCGATCGCGCCCAGCACGGCGCCGGCGAGATAGGCGCTGTTGGCGAAGCCGACATCGAAGTTGGAGAATTGCAGCGTCGGACTGTCCTTCAGCGCCCCCGACAGCGCACCGGCGAGCGTGACTTCGAGGCCGTCGAGGATCCAGGTGATGCCGAGCGCGGTCACCACGCGGGTGTGAAAACCGCTCCAGGTGAGACTATCGAGACGCGCGGGGATCGACGTCTCGATGATGCGGTCATGATCCGGCGACGGCGGCGCGTCAGCGTCACGCGTTGCGGAAGCAGTTGCAGGACTGGGCTGGATCGGCTGCAAATCCATCACGGAACCAATAAGAAATCACCCCGGAACGCAGCTTACCCCAAGGTGCTCATCCCCAAAATTTGCGGCAAACGGATGCCCGCCACGCACGACAACGTCCGCGAAGGCGCCTGGTTCCCGCATCGCGGCATAGGAACCCGGACGGATTTGCCGATGTTGCTAGCTGAAAACAGGAGCTTGCAATGGCACCACGTCGCAAAACCAGCGCACGAAAGACCACGGCACGAAAGGGCACGAGAAGAAAAGCAACCACCACGCGGCGAAAGAGCGGCACGCGCAAGACGTCATCGCGGCGCTGGTCGCAGCGGGTGACCGAGCGGAGCGATGCGCTCGATCTCGACCGCGGCGTGTTCAAGCAGACCAGCGCGAAGAAGATCGCGGCATCGCTGAAGCGCTCCGCCGAGCGAAGCAAGCGCCGCAAGGCCGGCGCCTACCGCTCGGCGCTGTCGATGCTGATCTTCTACATCAACCGCGCCGGCAAGACGCTGCCGCAGGCGCAACGTGCCCGGCTCGAACGCGCGAAGCTGGAGCTGAAGCACCGGTTCGGAAGGGAGTGACGGCGCGGCATCACGCAGCCCGGATGTTCGCCATGAAGCGGTCGAGTTCGTCGCGCAGGCGCGTGCTTTCGGACGACAGCGAGCGTGCCGAGTTCAGCACCTCCTCGGACGCCGAGCCGGTCTCGGTGGCGCCGCGGTTGACGAGGGTGACGCTGGTGGCGGCCTCCTGCGTGCCCTGGGCGACATTCTGCACGCTGCGGGCGATCTCCTGCGTCGCCGTGCTCTGCTGCTCGACTGCGCCGGCGATGTTGGCGGCGATCTCGGAGATCTGGCCGATGGTGCCGCCGATCTCCTTGATGGCGGCAACGGATTCCTGCGTCGCCGACTGCATGCCCGAGATGTGAGTGGAAATCTCCTCGGTCGCCCGCGCGGTCTGGCTGGCGAGCGATTTCACCTCGGAGGCAACCACCGCAAAACCGCGGCCGGCATCGCCGGCGCGTGCCGCTTCGATCGTCGCGTTCAGCGCCAGCAGGTTGGTCTGCTCGGCGATCGCGGTGATCAGCTTGACCACGTCGCCGATCTGTTGCGCGGCGAGCGAGAGTTTGCCGATGCGGGCGTCGGTCTGTTCGGCCTGCTGCACCGCAGCATCGGCGATCCGGCTGGACTCCTTCACGCGGCGTCCGATCTCGTCGACGGAAGCCGATAGCTCTTCGGTCGCGGAAGCCACCGACTGCATGTTGCTCGACGCCTCCTCGGAGGCACCCGCTACCTGGCTTGAAAGGTTCTGCGTGGTCTCAGCGGTCCGCGTCAGCGTGCCCGCCGCGGTCTCGAGCTGCACCGCCGAGGCCGAGACGTTGGCGACGATGGAGCCGACCGCCGTCTCGAACTCGTCGGCAAAGCGGATCAATTCGGCGCGCCGCGCCGCGGCGCTCGCCTTGTTCTGCGCCTCCTGGCTTGCGGCATCGCGCTCGGCCTTGGCGATCGCCTGGAGCTTGAATTCCTCCACCGCGCCGGCCATCTCGCCGAGTTCGTCCTTGCGGCCGAGCCCCGGCAGCACGACGTCGAAATTGCCGGCCGCAAGCTCGCGCATCGCGGCGCACATCGCCCGGATCGGGCGCGAAATGCCGGTTCCGAGCAGGAAGGCGAGCACAGCGCCGAGCACGAAGCCACCGGCGGCGAGCACCAGAATGAACCGCTCGGTCGCGCCGATCGCGGCGTCCGACTCGGTTTCCATGCGCTTCTGGTCGGCGAGCAGGTCCGATTTCATCACGCCGGAGCCCTGGTTGATGGCGGCTGCGGATTCCGTCATCTCGAGGGTCAGCTCGTCGATCGATTTCGAGTTCTCGATCAGTTTCGAGAGCGCCTCCCGATACTCTTCGAGCATCTTCGTCAGCTCTTTCAGCGCAGCGACGACCTTCTCGTCGGTCGAGGAAATCGCCTTCAGCGAGTTCTCGACGAATTTCAGTCGCGCCAGCCCGCTCGTGGCGGTGATCTTGTCGGAATTGACCACGAAGGTACTGGCGAGCGCGGCCGCCGCCTGGAACTGCGAGGCGACCTGCTTGGCACCCATCTCGACGGCGGACAGTCCGGCTTCGGCCGCGTTGGAGGCGAGATCGTCGAGTTTGTAGCGCAGCGAGTTGCCGCCGCGGGCGAGCTGGTTCTGCGCGAGCAGCCCGCTCTCTTCCTTGACCTTGAGGATCTCGGCAAAGATCTTGGTGAAGGCGCGGAACTCGCGCTCGAGCTTTGTCACCTGCTCGACCCGCGCGGGGTCGGTGGTGCCCTTCATCGCCTGGAGGATGGCCTCTTTGAGGCTGGCCTCGGCCGCGAGCGCTGCCTTGCCGTCCTCTTCCTTGCCGGTCGCCACATAGTAGCGCGCCAGCGAACGGTAGGAGATCAGCTCACGGTCGATATTGCGCGCCAGATCGGCCTCCCGGACGCTCGCGCGGTAGGCGGCGACGCCGGCCGAGACACGCTCAAAGCCAAGATAGGCAAAGCCCATGCTGGCCGCCGTAATCGCCAGCACCGCGGCAAAGCCCAGGATGATTTTCGCACGAAATCGAAGGGTCGGCATTCGCGACCCCACACGCCCCAGTAGTCCCACCCCAACCCCCGTCTTCATTCTGAAAACAAGTGGCGTCCGGAAATCGTTGCCCGGACCCGACGCGCAAAGCTAAGGCAGAATGGATAAGAGCTAGTAAATTCGGCAGACATTTCGGAGAAGTTGTGGAGTCCCCCTCCGGGAAGCGCAGCTCGTCGCTGTCACCGATGTCATGGCCGTGACAAAGGTGGCCAAAATCGTAGTTGCCAAGTTCCTCGCCGCTGTTTCTAATTGGAATAATTAAAAGCATCCGGAGGAACGACGCGTGTCTACAGTCAAGCTGACGGTGAACGGCAAAGCGGTATCCGTCGACGTCGAGGACCGAACCCTCCTCGTCCATCTCCTGCGCGAAAACCTGAACCTGACCGGAACCCACGTCGGCTGCGATACCAGCCAATGCGGCGCCTGCGTCGTCCATATCGACGGGCGGGCAGTGAAGTCCTGCACCGTGCTGGCGGGCCAGGCGGCGGGTTCGAACGTCACCACCATCGAAGGCATCTCCAAGGGCGACGAATTGCACCCGATGCAGGCGGCGTTCCGGGACAATCACGGCCTGCAGTGCGGCTACTGCACGCCGGGCATGATCATGTCGGCGATCGACATCGTCCACCGCTATGGCGGCGAGCTCGACGAGGCGACCGTTCGCCACGAGCTGGAAGGCAATATCTGCCGCTGCACCGGCTACCACAACATCGTCAAGGCGGTGCTGGACGCCGCCGGGCGCATGAAGGTCGCGCAGGCGGCGGAATAGCCGCCGCCACATCTCGTCAAAAGCCGCCGGGCTTCGATGGAAGCGGCGGGACATCACATCTCCGGTCGGGAGGAATTCACAATGGGCATCGAAGGCATTGGCGCAAGCGTCGTCCGCAAGGAAGACCGCCGTTTCATCACCGGCAAAGGCCGCTACGTCGACGACATCAAACTGGTGGGCATGACCTATGCCCAGTTCATCCGCAGCCCGCACGCCCACGCCAAGGTCAAGAGCATCGATTCGAGCGAGGCCCTGAAAAAGCCCGGCGTGATCGCGGTGCTCACGGGCCAAGAGCTCGTCGACGACAAGATCGGCAACCTGATCTGCGGCTGGGCCATCACGTCGAAGGACGGCTCGCCAATGAAGATGGGCGCATGGCCGGCGATGGCGCCGGAGACCGTGCGCTTCGTCGGCCAGGCGGTCGCGGTGGTGATCGCCGAGACCAAGAACCAGGCCCGCGACGCCGCGGAAGCCGTGGTGGTCGATTATGAAGAGCTGCCGGCGGCGGCTGATATCAAGGCCGCGATCAAGCCGGGCGCGCCGCAGCTTCACCCGGAAGCCCCGGGCAATGTGGTCTATGACTGGCATCTCGGCGACGAGGCCGCGGTGAAGGATGCCTTCAGCAAGGCGGCGAATGTGGTGACGCTGGACCTCACCAACAACCGCCTGGTACCGAACGCGATGGAGCCGCGCTCGGCGGTCGCCGACTATGACGCGGCCGAAGAGCATTTCACGCTCTATACGACCTCGCAGAACCCGCATGTCGCCCGTCTCGTGCTGTCAGCCTTCTACAATATCGCGCCCGAGCACAAGCTGCGCGTGATCGCGCCCGACGTCGGCGGCGGCTTCGGCTCCAAGATCTACATCTACCCTGAGGAGATGGTGGCGCTGTGGGCCTCCAAGAAGGTCGGCCGCCCGGTGAAGTGGACCGGCGACCGCACGGAGGCTTTCCTCACCGATGCGCATGGCCGCGACCATGTCTCGAAGGCCGAAATGGCGCTCGACAAGGACAACAAAATCCTCGGCCTCCGCGTGAAGACTCACGCCAATTTCGGCGCCTATATGTCGCTGTTCTCCTCGGCGGTGCCGACCTATCTCTATGCGACGCTGTTGTCGGGGCAATACGTCATCCCAGCGATCTATGCGGAGGTGATCGGCGTCTATACCAACACCACGCCGGTCGATGCCTATCGGGGCGCTGGCCGTCCCGAGGCGAGCTACCTGATCGAGCGGATGATGGAAACCGCGGCGCGGCAGTTGAATGTCGATCCGACCGAACTGCGGAAGAAGAACTTCATCACCCAGTTTCCGTACCAGACCCCGGTGATCATGACCTATGACACCGGCGACTTCCATGCCTCGATCGACGCCGCGATGAAGGCGATCGACTATGCCGGCTTCCCGGCGCGCAAGGCGAAGGCCAAAGCCGACGGCAAGCTGCGCGGCATCGGCGTATCCTGCTACATCGAGGCCTGCGGGATTGCGCCGTCAAAGGCGGTCGGCAGCCTGGGCGCCGGCGTCGGCTTGTGGGAATCGGCGGAGGTGCGCGTCAATCCGGTCGGCACGATCGAAATCCTCACCGGCTCGCACAGCCACGGCCAGGGTCACGAGACCACGTTCTGCCAGATCATCGCGGAGCGCCTCGGCGTTCCGATCAGCCAGGTCTCGATCGTCCATGGCGATACCGACAAGGTGCAGTTCGGCATGGGCACTTACGGCTCGCGCTCGATCGCAGTCGGTGGCGCAGCCATCGTGAAGGCGATGGAAAAGGTCGAGGCCAAGGCCAAGAAGATCGCTGCACACGCGCTGGAGGCGTCCGAGAACGACATCGTGATCGAGAACGGCGAGTTCAAGGTCACCGGCACCGACAAGTCGATCGCGCTGCCGATGGTCGCGCTCGCCGCCTATACCGCGCACAATCTGCCCGACGGGATGGAGCCGGGATTGAAGGAGACGGCATTTTACGATCCCACCAACTTCACCTTCCCGGCCGGCGCCTATATCTGCGAGCTCGAGGTCGATCCCACGACCGGCAAGACCTCATTCGTCAACTTCGTGGCGGCGGATGATTTCGGCCGGCTCATCAACCCGATGATCGTCGCGGGCCAGGTCCATGGCGGACTTGCCCAGGGCATCGGCCAGGCGCTGCTCGAAGGCGCGGTCTACGACAGCAATGGCCAGCCGGTCACGGCATCGTTCATGGATTACACCATGCCGCGCGCCGACGATCTGCCGTCGTTCCAGATCTCGCACACCACGACGCTGTGCCCGGGCAATCCGCTCGGCGTCAAGGGTTGCGGCGAGGCCGGTGCGATCGGTGCATCGGCCGCGGTGATCAATGCAATCACGGATGCGATCGGCAACAACAAGTTAGAGATGCCGGCGACGCCCGATCGCGTCTGGCACACCATTCACGGCTAACGAGGAGCGTGAGCCATGTACGAGACCATTTATCATCGCGCTTCATCGGTCGACGAAGCCGCTGCCCTGTTCGCCAAAGGTGAGGAGCCGAAATATCTCGCCGGCGGCCACACGCTGATCCCCGTGATGAAGCAGCGGCTCGCTTCGCCGTCTGACGTCATCGACCTCGGCAAGATCAAGGAATTGATCGGCGTGGACGCGACGGCCGACGCGCTGACGATCAAGGCGGCGACGCCGCATTGTGACGTGGCGCAGAGCAGCGCGGCGCAAAAGGCGATCCCCGCGGTCGCCTATCTCGCCTCACTGATCGGCGACCCCGCCGTGCGCCATCGCGGCACGATCGGCGGCTCGCTCGCCAACAACGATCCCGCCGCCGATTACCCGGCCGCGGTGCTGGCGCTCGGCGCCACCATCAAGACCAACAAGCGCACGATCGCAGCCGATGATTTCTTCCAGGGCCTGTTCAGTACCGCCCTCGAAGACGGCGAGATCATCACAGCCGTGTCGTTCCCGATTCCGGCCAAGGCGGGCTACGCCAAATTCCCGCACCCCGCCTCGCGCTTTGCGCTGACCGGCGTGTTCGTCGCCAAGACCAAGGACGGTGACGTCCGCGTCGCCGCGACCGGCGCGTCGCAAAGCGGCGTCATGCGCGTCGGCCCGATCGAAGCGGCGCTGAAGGCGAACTGGTCGGCAGCCGCGCTCGACGGTGTGCAAATTCCGTCTGCCGGATTGCTCAGCGACATCCATGGCTCCGCCGACTACCGCGCCAACCTCATCAAGGTGATGGCGCAGCGCGCGGTGACGGCGGCAGGCTGATCCGGAGCATCCTACCATCCATCTATGCAAACGGCGCGCAGCGATGCGCGCCGTTCCACTTTCGATAAGGTCTTCGGAAAAAGCGCTTGCAAGGCCGGGCATATCGCCCGACAATTTAGCTAATCGCCTAATTAAAACACGGATGGAAACGTGCTCGACAAACCCGCCCCTCAGTCCGCTGTCCGCGCCTCCGGCCCGCTCGCCGGCACCCGCATCGTCGAATTCGCAGGCATCGGCCCCGGCCCATTCGCCTGCATGATGCTGGCAGATATGGGCGCCGAGGTCATCACCCTCGATCGCGTCGGCGCTGGCAAGAATCTCAAGGGCGTTTCGACGCGCGGGCGCAAGGTCGTCGAGCTCGACCTCAAGGACAAGGCCGCGGTCGCGCAGGTGCTCGATCTCCTCGCCAATGCCGATGCGCTGATCGAGGGCTTTCGTCCCGGCGTGATGGAACGGCTTGGCCTCGGGCCTGACGTCGTGCTCGCGCGCAATCCGAAGCTGGTCTACGGCCGCATGACCGGCTGGGGCCAGGAGGGCCCGCTCGCGAACGCCGCCGGCCACGACATCAACTACATCTCGATCACCGGCGCGCTGGCCGCGATCGGCACCAAAGAGAAGCCGGTGCCGCCGCTCAACCTGGTCGGCGATTTCGGCGGCGGCGCGCTCTACCTCGTGGTCGGCGTGCTCGCAGCCCTCCTGGAAGCATCAAAATCCGGCAAGGGCCAGCTGGTCGATACCGCGATGTGCGATGGCGCGGCGTCGCTGATGTCGATGTTCTTTGACCTGGCCGCAGGCGGCCGCTGGGTGGAGGGACGCGACCAGAATATGCTCGACGGCGGCGCGCATTTCTACGGCGTCTACGAATGCGCCTGCGGCCATTTCGTCTCGATCGGTTCGATCGAGCCGCAATTCTACGCCCTATTGCGCAAGCACGCCGGCCTCACCGACGCCGAGTTCGACGCCCAGATGGACCGCAAGGCCTGGCCTGCGCTGAAAGAAAAGCTCAACGAGATATTCAAGAGCAAGACGCGCGAGGAGTGGCGCAAGATCATGGAAGGCACCGACATCTGCTTCGCGCCGATCCTGACCATGGCGGAAGCCCCGAAGCATCCGCATATGGCCGCGCGAAAGGTGTTCGTCGAACGCCATGGCGTCACACAGCCGGCGCCCGCGCCGCGCTTCTCGCGGACCCCGTCGGCGATCAGGGAGCCGGTGACGGCAGAGCTTGGCGATGTGCTGAGCGCGTGGAAGCGATAGCCGTCGTTAGTAGACGTTGTAGGGCGGGCAAAGCGCAGCGTGCCCACCATCAAGAGCGGCACAAGAAGAGGTGGGCACGCTTCGCTTTCCCCACCCTACATAGGCTACCAAGCCTTACGCCGCGTGGTCCACCTTCAGCACACCGCGGCGGATCTGGTCTTCCTCGATCGATTCGAACAGGGCCTTGAAGTTGCCCTCGCCGAATCCGTCGTCGCCCTTGCGCTGGATGAATTCGAAGAAGATCGGCCCGATCGCGTTAGCCGAGAAGATCTGCAGCAGCACCTTGGTCCGGCCGCCATCGACCACGCCCTCGCCGTCGATCAGAATGCCGTTCTTCTGCAGCCGCGCAACGTCTTCACCATGCCCGGGCAGGCGCTGGTCGATCTTCTCGAAATAGGTATCGGGCGGTGACGGCATGAACGGCAGGCCGGCCGCGCGCAGCGTCTCGATGGTCCGATGGATATCGCGCGCGCCGCAGGCGATGTGCTGGATGCCCTCGCCGCGATAGAGGTTGAGATATTCCTCGATCTGCCCGGAATCACCGGCATCCTCGTTGATCGGAATCCGGATCTTGCCATCAGGGCTGGTCAGGGCGCGCGAGAACAGGCCCGAGGCGCGGCCCTCGATGTCGAAGAAACGGATCTGACGGAAGTTGAACAGCTTGGCGTAGAAGCCGGTCCAGACATCCATGCGGCCGCGATGGACGTTATGGGTGAGGTGATCGATGTAATAAAGCCCCGAGCCCTCCGGCCGCGGGTCTTTCTCGCCGAGCCATTCGAACTCGAGATCATAGGCCGAGCCGTTTGCGCCGTAGCGATCGACCAGATAGAGCAGGCTGCCGCCGATGCCCTTGATCGCGGGAACATCGAGCGTCTTCTGCGCGGCACTATCGGCCGGCTCCGCGCCGAGCGACAGCGCGCGCTCATAGGCGCGCTTGGCATCGACCACGCGGAACGCCATCGACGGCGCGCACGGCCCATGCACGGCGACGAAGTCATGGCCATGGGTGCCCGGCTCCTCATTGACGAGATAGTTGATGTCGCCCTGGCGATAGAGCGTGATCTGCTTCGTCTTGTGGCGGGCCACCGGCACATAGCCCATCAGCTTGAACAGGCGGTGCAGCTCTTCCGGATTCGGATGGGCATACTCGACGAACTCGAAACCGTCCGTACCCATCGGATTGTCGGCGCTGATTTCGGCCGGCGGCGCATCGTGCGGAAACGGACCCATTGCGATTCTCCCTACTTAATTCACGAATCTCCGCCGACCGGGCCGCAAGGTGCATGCAAAATGGCGCGCGATGGGCTAGCATCTTGCACAATCCGTGCATCATAACGGCAAATGGCGCATGATTCAGTTAGACACGTTCGATCTCAAGCTGCTGGCCGCATTGCAGGACGACGGCCGGCTGACCAACCAACAGCTCGCCGATCTCATTGGTCTGTCGGCCTCGCAATGCTCGCGGCGGCGGATGCGGCTGGAAGAGGAGAAGGTGATCTCGGGCTATCACGCCGACCTCGCCCGCGAGGCGCTCGGCTTCGAGCTGATCGCCTTCATCCAGATCACGCTGGCGACGCACTCGCCCGACAACGCGAAGAAATTCCGGGAGCTGGTCAACCGTGTCGATGCGATCCAGGAAGCCTATTCGCTGACCGGAGACGCCGACTATCTGCTGAAGGCGGTGCTGCGCGACCTCAAGAGCCTGTCCGACATCGTCAACAATGTGCTGATGCCGCACCAGAGCGTCGCCCATGTTCGCTCTTCGATCGTGCTGGACAGGCTGAAGGAGAGCGCGAAATTGCCGTTGAAGGCGCTGCAGCGAGCATGATCCGGAAAAGTGGGAATCGGTTTTCCCTCGCGACAAACGCGGAGCGTTTGCGCGGAGATCATGCTCAAACAGAGTGTGGCGCAAATCGAGGGAATTCCGTCATTCGAATTGCACTGCGACTTTGCGATGATCCGTCCCGCTTCACCCTGAGAAACGACCATGGCGCTGCAACTGCGACCGAACTGCGAGTATTGCGACAAGGATCTGCCGCCGAACGCGACGGAGGCGATGATCTGCTCCTATGAATGCACCTTCTGTGCCGGTTGCGTGGAGCACAAACTGTTCAACGTCTGCCCGAACTGCGGCGGCGGCTTCGCGCCGCGGCCGATAAGACCGTCGCAGGAATGGCGCGTCGGCGTGTGCGTGGTCAAGCAAACGCCGTCGGAGAAGCGGGTGCATTTGAAGTACAGTCTCGAGGATGTCGCGGCGCATTCGGCGAAGCTACGCGGCGTTCCGCCGGAGGAACGCTGACTGTCCTGTTGCCGTGAGCTGCGTAGGGTGGCAAAGCGCAGCGTGCCCACCATCACGAGCGGAGTGCTTGAAGGTGGGCACGCTTCGCTTTGCCCACCCTACATGCTCCTCCATCACTCCGCCGCGACGATCGTCCCCTCGACCTCGCCGAAGCCGACGCGATAGCCGTCGCCTTGGCACCAGCCGCGCATGACGAGCGAATCGCCGTCTTCGAGGAAGGAGCGCTTGATGCCGCCGGCGAGTTCGACCGGCTCGGTGCCGTTCCAGCTTATTTCCAAGAGGCTGCCGCGCTGGTCTTTCTCTGGCCCGGAGATCGTGCCCGAGCCTAAGAGATCGCCGACATTCATGGCGCAGCCGGAGGACGCGTGGTGCACCAATTGCTGCACCGAGGACCAGTACATGTATTTGAAATTGGTGCGGCAGATCCGCGCCGCCTCGTTCATCGCGCGTGCGCGCAAGGCGACGTCGAGCGTCAGGTCATAATTGTTCGGCTGGGTCTGGCGCAGATAAGGCAGCGGCACCGGCTCCTGTGTCGGCCCCTGCAGACGGAACGGCTCCAGCGCCTCGCGCGTCACGACCCATGGGCTGATCGAGGTCGCGAAGGCCTTGGCCTGGAATGGACCGAGCGGGACATACTCCCATTGCTGGATGTCGCGTGCGCTCCAGTCGTTCAGGATCACGAAGCCGAAGATCATCTCCTCGGCCTGTTGCTCGCTCAGCATCTCGCCCATCGCTGACGGCTGGCCGACCACGACGCCCACCTCGAGCTCGAAATCGAGCCGCTTGCACGGACCGAAGCTCGGCGCCTCCACGTTTGGCGGCTTCAACTGGCCGCGCGGCCGGCGCACTTTCGTACCGCTCACGACGACGGTCGAAGCGCGGCCGTTATAGCCGATCGGCATGTGCAGCCAGTTCGGCTGCAGCGCATTGTCCTTGCCGCGGAACATGACGCCGACATTGGTGGCGTGCTCCTTCGACGAATAGAAATCGGTGTAGCCGGCGACCGTGATCGGCAGATGCAGCTTCACGTCGGCCATCGGCACCAGCGCACGTTGGCGCAGATGTTCATTGTCGCGCAGCTCGGGATGGTCGTGGCGCAGCAGTTCGCTGATCCGTGCGCGGGTGCGCGACCAGACCTTTGGACCAAGAGCCATGAACGGATTGAGCGAGGACGCGGCGAACACCGCGGGTTCGACGACATCGATGCGGCAGTCCTGCGCGAGCTGCCAGAGATCGAGCACGTAGTCGCCGATCGCAACACCGATGCGCGGAGCAAGGCCGTCCTTGGCCGAGAACACCCCGTAGGGAAGATTCTCGATCGGGAAATCGGACGCAGGATCGACGTCGATGAAGGAGCGGAGCTTTGGGTCGTTGGGGTGGGACATGCTTTCCTGCCGAATGTTTCGACGCGCTATCCTTCGTCATTCCGGGATGCGCCGCAAGGCGCAGGCCCGGAATCCATTTCACCACGGGAGCCGGCGGAAAAATGGATTCCGGGTTCGCGCTTCGCGCGCCCCGGAATGACGGAGCGAGCTTATACTACGGCCTGCCCGGATCGAACCGCTTCTCCAGTCCCTTCCAGCAATCGGCATAGTCGTCCTGCAGCGTCGCAGACTTCGCCGCGAATTCGGTGACGCGTTGCGGGAAGCGGGTCTCGAACATGAAGGCCATGGTGCCTGCAAGCTTCACCGGCTTCAACTCGCTGTTGCTGGCGTGATCGAACGCCTCGCGGTCGGGACCGTGCGGCAGCATGCAGTTGTGCAGCGAGATGCCGCCGGGGACGAAGCCCTGCGGCTTGGCGTCGTAGACGCCGTAGATCAGGCCCATGAACTCCGACATGATGTTCATGTGGTACCACGGCGGCCGGAACGTGTTGTCCGCCACCATCCAGCGCTCCGGGAAGATGACGAAATCGATATTCGCGGTGCCCGCCGTCTCCGATGGCGAAGTCAGGACCGTGAAGATCGAGGGATCGGGATGATCGAACGCGATGGCGCCGACCGGCGAGAAGGTGCGCAGATCGTATTTGTATGGCGCGTAATTGCCGTGCCATGCGACCACGTCGATCGGCGAATGCGGCAGCGTGGTCTTCCAGAGCGCGCCGCCCCATTTCACATAGAGCTCGGTCGGCGTGTCCTTGTCCTCGTAGCTGGCGACCGGCGTCAGGAAGTCGCGCGAATTGGCCAGGCAATTGGCACCGATCGGGCCGCGCTCCGGCAGCGTGAAGGCGCCGCCGTAATTCTCGCAGAGATAGCCGCGCGCGGGGCCGTTCGGGATCTCGGCGCGGAATTTCACGCCGCGCGGGATCACCACGATCTCGCCGGGCTCGGCATCGATGCGGCCGAACTCGGTGACGAGGCGCAGATTGCCCTCTTGCAACACGAACATCATCTCGCCGTCGGCATTGTAGAAATGCTGGTCGACCATCGATTTGGTAATCAGATAGACATGCGCGGCCATGCCGGCCTGCGTGTTCGCATCGCCAGCCGTGGTCATGGTCTGCACGCCCTGCAGAAAAGTCTGTTCCTGCGTCGGGATCGGAGCCGGATCCCAGCGGAGCTGCGCGATCGGCATTTCGTATTCGTGGCAGGGTGCGGTGCGCCACAGCCCGGCATCGACCTTGCTGAAGCGGCCGGAATGCTTCACCGATGGGCGGATCCGATAGAGCCAGGAGCGCTCATTGGCGCCGCGCGGCGCGGTGAAGGGCGAGCCGGAGAGTTGCTCGGCATAGAGCCCGTAGGCGCAGCGCTGCGGCGAGTTGCGCCCGACCGGCAGCGCGCCGGGCAGGGCCTCGGTCTCAAAGCTGTTGCCGAAACCGGACATGTAGCCCGGCGTGATTTGCGCGGAGCTCTTGCCGATCGCATCAGGCGAGGTGTTGATGTTCATGGTCATCCTCCTCCTTGCAGGGCGGCCCACATTTCGCGGTCGCGCTTGTCGGTCCAGATCACGGGATCGTCGATCCCGGACGCCTCGTCATAGGCGCGCGAGACGTTGAACGGCAGGCAATGCTCGTAGATCGCGAAGGTCGAGAATTTCGGATCCATCACGTCGCGCGTCGCCGCCATCGTCTCCTTCAGCGTGCGCCCTTTTGCCACCGCTGCTTCAGCAGCGCCGTAGAGCGTCGTGACGAAATCACGTGTCATCGCGATCGCCTCGCGACCGGTGGCAAGGCCTTTCAACGCATCGCCGCGGCCCGGCGCGATCGCCTTCGGGTTGAAGGCGCGGATCTCGTTCAGCGTCATCGGCCATTCGCGCAAATGCGCATCGCCGCAATAGCAAGCCGAGTGATATTCGATGAGATCGCCTGAGAACATCACCTCGGCATCGGGCACCCAGGCCACGATATCGCCCGACGTATGTCCAGCGCCGAGCTGCATCAGCCGCACCTCGCGCTTGCCGAGATAGATCGACATCTCTCCTTCGAAGGTCAGCGTCGGCCAGGTCAGGCCGGGAATGCTCTGCGCGTCCTGGAAAAGGCGCGGAAAGCGGCCATACTCCGAATCCCAATCCTGCTGGCCGCGTTCCTCGATCAGGCGGTAGGTCTCCTGCGAGGCGACGATGCCTTGCGCCTTGTAGGCGGAAGCCCCCAGCACGCGCACCGCGTGATAATGCGACAGCACGACATATTTGATCGGCTTGTCGGTCACGGTGCGTACGCGCTCGATCACCTTGTTCGCCATCGCCGGCGTCGCCTGCGCGTCGAACACGAGGCAGCCGTCGTCGCCGACGATCACGGCGGTGTTCGGATCGCCCTCGGCGGTGAAGGCATAGAGATCGGTGCCGATCTCGGAGAAGGTGATCTTCTTCTCCGCGAGATCCGTGGTGGACGCAAAGCCTTTGGCCATCGGGTGTCCTCGTTATTGTTGCTGCTGTTGTTGCTGCTGGCTCGCCTCCAGCATCCGCCGCTTGGCGAGCGCGATCGCCTCGTGCAGCACGTCGATGTCGCCGATATGGTTGGCGAGCACGAGCACCAGCGCGGCGTCGAGATCGGCGCTCTGCGCATCCGTCAGGCCGCGATGCGCCTCGACGATGGCGCGGAAGGCATCGTCCGGCTTTGCGAAGTTCGAACTGGTCGACAGCGCCATCACAGCACCTCAGTTCATTCCCGACGCCCGCGCCAGCGCTGCCTCTAACAGCGGCCGCGTCGGGCGACGGAAGCGCGCGGCAACATAGCCGTCGGGCCGTAGCAGATAGGCGGAGCCGGGTTCGGCGTCGTAGCGCTTGCCGACGAGCCCCGCGGCATCCGCGAAACCGTCGTCGCCACCGATGCGGATGGCCTTGATGCCATCCGGCACATCCACCACGGCGCCATTACCAAACTCCAGCAGCGTGAACCGCGTTCCCGCGCCGATAAACGCCTCGGTCAGGAACTGCGGATTGCTGTCACGTCCGGCGATCGGCGCATCCAGCAGTGAAGCGCCCGGCGGCGGCCCGCCGCGCCATACGTCACAGTCCCGCGTAGAGAGCGGCGTGTCGTAAACCGACGGCACCGACAATCGCCCACCATTGACCATGCGCTTGCCGAACTCGGTCTCCTTCGCCAGCGCCAGCACTGCCTGGCGCAGCCGCGCTTCCTGCCGCGAGCTTGGCGCCATGAAATCGGTCGAGCGGGTGGATTCCCGGATATTCTCATCCGCTGCGGCGCTGCGCTCGATGTGATAGCTCTCGAGCAGCGATTCCGGCGAAGTCCCGCGCAGCACGCGGTCGAGTTTCCACGACAGATTCTCCGCGTCCTCCAATCCGGAATTGGCGCCGCGCGCCCCAAAGGGTGAGACCTGGTGCGCGGCGTCGCCGGCAAAGATCACGCGGCCGTGGATGAACTTGTCCATTCGCCGGCACTGGAATTTGTAGAGCGAGATCCACTCGAACTCGAACTTGTCGTGGCCGAGCATGCGTGCGATCCGCGGCCGCACATTTTCCGGCTTCTTTTCGTGCACCGGGTCGGCATCCGGATGAAGCTGCAGATCGATCCGCCAGACATCGTCCGGCTGTTTGTGCAGGAGCGCCGAGCGTCCGGCATGGAACGGCGGGTCGAACCAGAACCAGCGCTCGGTCGGGAACGCCGCGGTCATCTTGACGTCTGCGATCAGGAACTGATCCTCGAACACCTGGCCGGCAAATTCCGCGCCGACCAATTTGCGCAGCGACGAGCGCGCACCGTCACAGGCGATCACGAAAGCCGCGCGAATAGTGTATGAGCCTTCCGGCGTCTCGATGGTCAGCGCGACGCCATCGTTGCGGCTCTCCAGCGCGATCACCCTGTTGCGCCAGCGCAGGTCGATCGCAGGCAACTCGCGCACGCGATCGACCAGATAGGCTTCGGCATAGAATTGCTGCAGGTTGATGAAGGCCGGCCGCTTGTGACCATCCTCCGGCAGCAGGTTGAACTGATAGAGCTGGGAGGCGCCGTGGAAAATCTTGCCGACACTCCACACCACGCCCTTCTCGACCATGCGGTCGCCGACGCCAAGCCGGTCCCAGAATTCCAGCGAGCGCTTCGAGAAGCAGATCGCGCGCGAGCCTTCGCCGATCCGGTCGGCGTCGTCGAGCAGCACCACCGGTTGTCCGCGCTGAGCGAGATCGATTGCGAGCGACAGCCCGACGGGGCCGGCGCCGACCACTACGATCGGATATTCAGCCGTGTCGGCGACCACCCGATCCTGGTCTGGATGCCTGCGATAGCCGAACTGGGTGCTGGTCTTGGCCTGCGCCATCCGCTCAAACCCTTGTCAAACCCTTGCCGCTTCCTCGTGGCCCTGTTAAATTAGTCTCACTTGCAACGATCTTAAACTCCCTGACGGCACCGCCGTCAACTCCCCTCGGAGGCATTTTGACGAAATCGGCTTCGAGCAACGGCACGGCGGAGACGCGATCCGAACCGGACTCGGTCGCACCGCAAGAGGACGCGGCGGCCAAGAAAAGGCTCGACCTTTTCCACTTCATGCCATTCCGCCTCAACCGATTGGCGGCGGAGGTGAGCTCGGCGCTTTCCGCCGAGTATCAGGCGCGCTACGGACTCGACATCCCCTCATGGCGCGTGCTGGCAACGCTCGGCTTCCGCCGCGAAGCCTGCAGCGCACAATACATCGCCGATTGCACGCGGACGCATAAGTCCACGATCAGCCGCGCCGTCACCGCGCTGATGGAACGGCAGATCATCGAACGTGTCGAGAATGCCGACGACCGCCGCGAATTCCGCCTGCAACTCACGCGCAAGGGCAAAGCGCTGTACGAGGAACTGATCCCGCGCCTGCTCCGAAGGGAGCAGGAGATTTTTTCATGCCTGTCCGCGCAGGAGCGGCGGCAGCTCGGAAAACTGCTCGGCAAGATCGAGCACAGCCTTGAGCTGGTGCAGACCAGCGAAGAGGCGGACGCAAAAGAAGCGTATTAGCCGACTTCTCACCGTCATTGCGAGGAGCGAAGCGACGAAGCAATCCATGCTTCCGCGCATGGAGCGATAGATTGCTTCGCGGAGCCTGTCATCGGGCGCGCATTCGCGCGACCCGGTGGCTCGCAATGACGGCTGAACCGGCTGCTGCGGATCGATATGTTTCGCAAGCCGGCACCGCTACTGCCCTACTTCGCAAACGAGCGCGACGGCGCCAGATGCAGGGCAAAGGCGTCGACCTTGTCGCTCGCGCGCGGATAGATCTCGGCGACGATTGGATCATGCCCCGGGATAAAACGATCGGGATGCCCGGCGAGCCGCTCGACGGTTTCCCAGCCGATCGCCATGTCGCCGATGTTGTAGACGATCGGAAACGGACTGCGCTTCTGCAGATTGGCGTAGTAATGCGCGGCGTCGGATGCCAGCACCACAGGACCGCGCGCGGTCTCGACCCGCACCACCTGCAGGCCGTCGGAATGGCCGCCGACACGGTGCACGGTGATTCCAGGCGCGACCTCACCATCTCCAGAGTGGAACGTGACGCGCTCGCCATACACGTGGCGAACCATCAGCGTCACATGCTCGATCGAGAACGGGTGCCGCAGCATGCCGTTGCACATGCACCGTCCGGTCGCGTAGCTCATCTCGCGTTCCTGCAAATGGAAGCGCGCGTTCGGGAAGCGATCGAGATTGCCGGCGTGGTCGTAATGCAGGTGGGTGACGATCACGTCCCGGATCGATGCCGCCGAAACGCCAAAGCGATCGAGCGCCTCAACCGGATTGAGCGTCAGCTTGCGGGCGCGCAGCTTGGCCTCCTCGGCGTTGAAGCCGGTGTCGACCAGGATGTCGCGGCCCGCTCCCCGAACGAGCCAGACGAAGTAGTCGAGGTCCTGCGCCGCGGTCTCATGCGGATCGGGCGCAAGAAAGTTCATGTTCGGGGTGCGCGGCGACATCGTCGCATAGCGCAGTGCATAGATCTCGTAGGCATTTCCCATTGGCTTCGCTTTTCTTGCTAGGTGGCCGCTTGTGCGGCAAGCAAGCCATTGTCATCGGCAAAGGTCAAACCTTGCAAGCCTGCTGCGGCTGCATGACAGGATCGTGCGAGCCAATGTGAGTGTCATAGTGAGAGGGTGTCACAGTGAGAGGGTGTCACAGTGAGAGGGTGTCACGGCGTCGTCGACGGAACCAGCTCTGCCGCCGGAACAGCCGCGCTTCATTTCCCTGCCGGAAGCCGCCGCTTCGCGCTTGATTGTCGCAATTAACGATGACAGCGCAAGTGGTTGACGGCCTATAGGCGCGGTTTGATAATGCCGGTTGCGTAGAGTAAGGTCGCCGCGGCGCAGACCGGGATCGGCGTCTTTTTGGCTGGACTGCCGCGACTATGAACATCCGCTTTGCTTTACTCCTCACATTGATTTTCGCCATCGCCTCGACCGCCCCCTCCTTCGCTGCGGGCGACCGTTTTGCCCTGGTGATCGGCAACGCCAAATATCCGGACGCGGATGCGCCGCTGAAGGAGCCGATCAATGATGCGCGCGATGTTGCCGACGAGCTCAAGCGCGACGGCTTCAGCGTGGACATCGGAGAAAATTTAACCGGCGAACAAATGCGGCATGCCTTCGATCGGCTCTACGCTAAGATCAAGCCCGGTTCGGTCGTCCTCTTGTTCTTCTCGGGCTATGGTATCCAGTCCAGCCGCCAGAGCTACATGATCCCGATCGACGCCCAGATCTGGAGCGAGGCCGACGTCCGCCGCGACGGTTTCAGCCTCGAGACGGTCCTCGGCGAGATCAACAGCCGCGGCGCCGGCGTCAAGATCGCTTTGATCGATGCTTCCAGGCGTAACCCGTTCGAGCGCCGATTCCGCAGCTTTTCAGCCGGCCTCGCGCCGGTGATCGCGCCGAACGGAACGCTGGTGATGTATTCGGCGGCGCTGTCGTCCGTGATCTCGGACAATGGCAGCGACCACAGCCTGTTCGTGCGGGAATTGCTCAAGGAAATCCGGACCCCCGACCTGATGGCGGAGGAGACGCTGAACCGCACCCGTGTCGGTGTCACCCGCGCCTCGCGCAGCGAGCAGGTGCCGTGGATTTCGTCTTCGCTGGCGGAAGATTTCTCTTTTATTCCGGGTTCAGCGGCGCGGCCGCAGAGCCCGCCGCCGCCTGAACCTCCTCCTCCGCCACCGCCGGCTCAGACGGCGGTCGCCCCGCCGGCGCCACCTGCCCCACCGTCGCCGCCGCCCGCTCCTCCCGCGCAGACCACCACCGCGGCGCCGCCCCCATCCGAGCAGTTGCCACTGCCGCCACCGACGACGCCGCGCCCGGTGGACATCGCCACGCCGCCAACGCCGACCCCGAAGCCGGCCGACACGCTGGCCGATGATCCGACCATCAAGACCCTGACGGCCCGGCTCAACGACAACCCAGATGATGCGGCCGCGCTTTACCGCCGCGGCCAGGTCTATGCCAGCAAGGGCGCCTACGACCTCGCGATCAAGGACTTCAACAATTCGCTTCGATTAAACCCCAAGGATGTCGAGGCCTACAACAACCGCTGCTGGGCCCGCACCGTCATCGGCGATCTGCAGGCTGCGCTGAAGGACTGCAACGAGGCGCTGCGGCTGCGCCCGAATTTCGTCGATGCTCTCGACAGCCGCGGCCTTTTGAATCTGAAGAGCGGGCAGACCAAGAACGCCATTTCCGATTTCGATGCGGCGCTGAAGCTGAACCCCAGATTGACATCCTCCCTCTACGGGCGCGGGCTTGCCAAGAAGCGTAACGGCTCGGTCGCAGAAGGGGATCTGGACATCACCAACGCCAAAGCGATGGACCCGAACATCGTCAAGGAATTCGCCGATTATGGCGTGCAGTGACGATAATTTGGATAGGTAGTTCCGTCCGGCCTCGAACCTCGGGTGGAGGTGCTAGACTAAGAATTTAAGATGGGCCGGGATCAAGCAACCGGCAGTGATTTGGCAAATTGATTTGAAACCGCGCGAACGGCGCAAGAGGGGCTGACAATGTTCGACATCACTGCGAAGAAGAATCTTGCTGCGATGCTTTCGGTTGCAACGATCAGCGCCTCGCTTGCCCTTGGCATGGTGGCCGCCCGAGCCGGCGACAATGTCACCGAAGAGCAGATCCTCAGGGCGCTGACGCCGGAGAAGAAGCCGTTGACCCGCGGCCTGTCGATCGGACCGAAGGTCGAGCCGGCCGCAAACCCCGCCGAAGACAAGTTCGTGCAGACCATCCGCGGCCGCTCCACCCGCTCGCTGTCGTCGGCCGAGCGCGAGGAGATCGCGACCATCGTCCAAGACAAGCCCAAGATCGATCTGGAAATCAACTTCGACTACAACTCGGCCCAGATCAACGCCAAGTCGCTGCCGTCCGTGCAGGCCTTGGGCCGCGCTCTGTCCAATGCCGACCTGAAGGGCTCGACCTTCGTCGTAGCCGGCCACACCGACGCCGCTGGCGGCGAGGCCTTCAACCAGGACCTGTCCGAGCGCCGCGCCGAAGCGATCAAGCGCTACCTCGTCGACAAATATGGCATCAACGGTTCCGACCTCGTCACCGTCGGCTACGGCAAGAGCAAGCTGAAGGATCCGAGCCAGCCGCTGGCCGAAGCGAACCGCCGCGTGCAGGTGGTGAACATGGAAAACAAGGCAACCGCGTCCAAGTAGCCCGTCCAAGTAACCCGTCCAGGTAAACGGCGTAGCGCCACGTGGTATTTTAAGGGTAAGATGCGTCTCGCACCCCTGCGGGACGCATTTGTTTTAGCAATAGACTTCAAACAATTCGAAGCGTTCTGCTTCAGCTAAACTTCAGGTCTGGATCGATCCGGCGATGAAATTCTCCGAATACCTAAAGCCTGTGCTCGGAACAGTTTTTGTCGTCGCACTTGGCGCCGGCTACTACTGGTTCGAGCATCGCCCGCGTCCGGAGGAGAAGGAGACGCCAGGCCAGGCGCTCGTCGTCGTCACCAAATCCACCAATGCCTGCTTCTCCGACATGGTCCGCGTCACCGGCTATATCGTGCCGCGTCGCGAAGCGCAGGTCGGCGTCGATCAGGAGGGCTCCAAGGTCACCGATGTCTTTGTCCGTGAGGGCGACACCGTGACCGAGAACCAGGAACTGGCACGGCTGACCCCGCCGCCGCAGCAACAGCAACAGACAGCCCAGGGCGGCGGACGCGCAGCATCGCTTTCCCTGCGCGCACCGGCCGCGGGCCTGGTCACGGAGGTGCGGACCGCCGTCGGCGCCCCAGCCTCGCCGCAGGCCGGACCAATGTTCCGGATCGCGATCAACAACGAGATCGAGCTGGAAGCCGAGGTGCCGAGCATTCACCTGCTGAAGCTCAATCCGGGCGCAACCGTCCGGATCAGCCGCGACGATGCGCCCGACATGGTCGGCAAGGTGCGGCAGATCTCGCCGCAGATCGACCGCAACACCCAACTCGGCCGTGTCAGGATATCCCTCACCAACAATCCCTCGCTGAAGGTCGGCATGTTCGCCCGCGCCAATATCGACGCCAAGCGCTCTTGCGGCGTCGCCGTTCCGCGCACTGCGATCGACCGCCTCACCTTGCAGGTCGTCAAGGGCAACACGATCGAGACGCGAAAAGTGCGGGTCGGGCTGACCTCGGACACGTCAACGGAAATCCTTGAGGGCCTCGACGTCGGCGAAACCGTCGTCGCCGATGCTGGCACCTCGCTGCATGACGGCGACCAGATCAAGATCATGTTCGCCGACGAACTCGAGCGCACGCGGACACGCTAATGGCTTTGAATATCTCGGCTTGGTCGATCCGGAACCCGCTGCCGTCGATCGTCTTCTCGATCATCCTGCTGGTGCTGGGCTGGGTCTCCTTCACCAAGCTTGCGGTGACGCGGCTGCCGAGCGCCGATATCCCCGTGATCTCGGTTGCGGTGTCGCAGTTCGGCGCAGCACCGTCGGAACTGGAAGCGCAGGTCACCAAGACGATCGAAGACGGCGTCTCTGGCGTCGAGGGCGTGCGCCACATCTCCTCTTCGATCACCGACGGCCTCTCAGTGACCACGATCCAGTTCGCGCTGGAGACCAATACCGACCGCGCGCTGAACGACGTCAAGGATGCTGTCACCCGCGTCCGCGCCAACCTGCCGCAAAACGTCACCGAGCCGCTGATCCAGCGCGTCGACGTCATCGGCCTGCCGATCGTCACCTACGCCGCGATCTCACCCGGCAAGACGCCGGAGCAGCTTTCCTATTTCGTCGACGACGTGGTCAAGCGCGCACTGCAGGGCGTGCGCGGCGTCGCCCAGGTCGAGCGCATCGGCGGTGTCGAGCGCGAAATCCTGGTTTCGCTCGATCCCGACCGGCTGCAGGCGGCGGGGCTGACCGCCGTCAATGTCAGCCAGATCCTGCGCGGCACCAATGTCGACCTCGCCGGCGGCCGCGCCGAGATCGGCAAGAATGACCAAGCAATCCGCACACTCGCCGGCGCCAGGACGCTGAACGAACTCGCCGGCACCATGATCCCGCTGTTCGGCGGCGGAGAGGTGCGGCTCGATGATCTCGGCACGGTGACCGACACCATCGCCGACCGCCGCACCTTCGCCCGCTTCAACGGCGAGCCGGTGGTCGCGCTCGGCATCAAGCGCTCCAAGGGCGCGAGCGATGTGGTGGTCGCCGCCGCGGTGCAGAAACGGATCGATGCGCTGAAGGCCGCCTACCCCGATGTCGATCTCAAGCTGATCGACACCTCGGTCGAATTCACCAAGGGCAATTATGAGGCGGCGATCTCGACCTTGTTCGAGGGCGCGATCCTCGCCGTCATCATCGTGCTGTTGTTCCTGCGCGACCTCCGCGCCACCATCATCGCCGCGGTCTCGCTGCCGCTATCGATCTTCCCGGCGTTCTGGGCGATGGACCTTCTGGGCTTTTCGCTCAACCTCGTCAGCTTCCTGGCCATCACGCTCTCGACCGGCATCCTTGTCGACGATGCCATCGTCGAGATCGAGAATATCGTGCGCCACATGCGCATGGGCAAATCGCCCTACCGCGCCGCGCTGGAAGCAGCCGACGAAATCGGGCTTGCGGTGATCGCGATCTCGCTTACCATCATAGCGATCTTCGCGCCCGCGAGTTTCATGTCGGGCATCGCCGGCCAGTTCTTCAAGCAGTTCGGCATTACGGTGTCGGTGCAGGTGTTCTTCTCGCTGCTTGCAGCGCGCTTCGTCACGCCGATGCTGGCTGCTTATTTCCTCAAGCATCAGGCGCACGAGGAACCGCCGCCGGGTCGGGTGCTGCGGACCTATCACAGCCTGGTCACCTGGTCGGTGAAGCATCATTACATCACGGTGGTGATCGGCTTTGCCGTCTTCGCGGCATCGATCTGGAGCATCAAGCTGTTGCCGCAGGGATTCCTGCCGGCGCAGGACACCGCGCGCTCGCTGCTGGCGATGGAGCTGCCGCCGGGCTCGCAGCTTGCGCAGACCGAGAAGGTGACGGAAGAGATCGTCGCGCGCCTGCGCAAGCGGCCGGAGGTGAGAAGCATATTCGTCGACGGGGGCCGGGTTCCGCCGGGCACGCAGGAAGTGCGGCGCGCCGCGCTCATCATCAACTACACGCCGAAGAACGAGCGCAAGATCACCCAGCGCGAACTCGAGCTCTCCATCAGCAACGAGCTCGAGAACGTCCCTGACATTCGCTACTGGTTCCTCGACGAGAACGGCCTTCGCGCGATCTCGCTGGTCGTGACCGGCGTCGACAGCAACATCGTCAACAATGTCGCAAGCGAGCTGGCGACGCAGATGAAGCGGATCCCGATCATCGCCAACGTGATCTCGGAAACCGCGCTCGATCGTCCCGAACTGCGCATCCGCCCACGCTCCGAACTGGCGGCGCGGCTCGGCGTCTCCACCGAGAGCCTGTCGCAGACGATCCGCGTGGCGACCATCGGCGATGTCGGCCCGGCGCTGGCAAAATTCGATGCCGGCGACCGCCAGGTGCCGATCCGCGTCCAGCTCGAGGATAGCGCGCGCAGCGACCTGCAGATGCTGCAGCAATTGCGCGTGCCGCTCGGCCAGCGCGGCGAACGCGGCGGCGTGCCGCTGTCTGTTGTCGCCGACATCCAGCTCGACCAGGGACCGACCAGCATCAACCGCTACGACCGCGAGCGGCAGGCCACGGTCGCGGCCGACCTCGTCGGCAATGCCGCGCTCGGCGATGCCACCAAGCAGATCTACGAGCTGCCGGTGATGAAGAGCCTGCCGAAGGGCGTCAAGGTGAGCCCGTCGGGTGACGCCGAAAGCCTCAACGAGCTTTCGGATGGCTTCGCCACCGCGATCACCGCCGGCCTGATGATGGTCTATGCCGTGCTGGTGCTGCTGTTCGGCACCTTCCTGCAGCCGATCACCATCCTGTTCTCGCTGCCACTCTCGATCGGCGGCGCGATCGCTGCGCTGCTGCTCACCGGCAAGCAGCTCACCACGCCGGTCTGGATCGGCATCCTGATGCTGATGGGCATCGTCACCAAGAACGCGATCATGCTGGTGGAATTCGCCATCGAGGCGATCCACGCCGGCCAGCGGCGCGAGGAAGCGATGATCGACGCCGGCATGAAGCGCGCGCGCCCGATCGTGATGACGACCGTTGCCATGGTGGCCGGCATGATGCCGAGCGCGCTGGCGGTCGGCGCCGGCGGCGAGTTCCGCTCGCCGATGGCGCTCGCCGTGATCGGCGGCCTGTTGTTCTCGACGGTGCTGTCGCTGGTGTTCGTGCCGGCAATGTTCATGGTGATGGACGACGTCGGCAACGTGATCTGGCGCTTCGGCAAGCGGCTGATCGTCTCGCACGCCGACGAGGAACCGCCCTCCGACCACCACGGCGAGCCGCCGGCCAAGCAGCCGCCGACGATGGTCTCGCCAGCAGCGGAGTAGTTCTACTCATTTCTCGCCATCGCGGTCAGCTTGGGCATGTCGTGCAAGAGGATCCGCCCGCGCTGCAGGTCCAAGATGCCGTCCTTGCGCCAGAGCTGGAGTTGCCGGTTGACGCTTTCGCGCGCGGCGCCGACGACGATGCCGAGCTGTTCCTGCGAAATGTGGACTTCGGAACCGGAGTCCGACGCCAGCGCGCAGAGCCGCTTGGCGAGGCGGACCGGCAAGGGTTGCTGCACCGATTCCTCCATCCGCTCGCTCATCCAGCGGATGCGCTGGCAGAGCAGCTCGATCAGCTTCACGGCAACCTTCGGCTCGCGCTCGAGGAAGGAGAGAAAATCCTTGCGGCGCAGCACGAACAATTCGCTTTCTTCACCGGCAGTTGCGTCCGCGGTGCGGTCCTGACCGTCGAGGACGGCGACCTCGCCAAAGAGGTCGCCGGGGCCCATGAAGTTGAGCGTCAGCCGGTTGCCGTCGGAGGCGCCGGTCTCGATGCGGATCTGGCCGCGCCGGACTCCGAACAGGGCGTCACCGGCATCGCCCTTCTGGAACAGCACCTCGCCCGCCTGAAGGTGCTGGGTGTGACAAAGGCCCGCAAGTCGCTGCAATTCGTCCGCCCCCAAATCGGCAAACATCGGATTCATCTTCAAAATGACCGCAAATTCGGCCTGTTTGCTCATTGTAATGCCTCCCACAATAACCTCCCGAGCGGCTTGCCTGCAGCCCGGATTAACAAAATTCACCCCCATGGAAGTGTGCCATAAGTCACATATGTTTGCAGCTGCGGCGGATTATTTTCGGCCGCTTTGAGCGGAAACCTGTTTCCGGGATAAACTTGTGGGGTCGGCTGCGCTGTGGCGCGGCGAGTAGCGTGACGTTTGCGCGGTCTGGAATGTCGAGATGAGAGCACTGAAAATCGCAGGCGCCGCGATCGGAGCCGTGATCGTCGTCATCGCGCTGCTTGCCGTGATCGGCATCCCCTCCAGCTTCCTGACGTCGGCGATCCAGGAGCGGGTCGAGCGCGAGACCGGCTATCGGCTCGCCATCAATGGCGGCGCCAAGATCAACCTGTGGCCGTCGCTCAACATCGCACTGAACGATATCGCGCTGCAGGATCCGAAGGACCGCGAGATCAACAACCGCCTGACCGCGAGTAGCATCCAGGCCGATGTCACGCTGGCGAGCCTGTGGTCGGGCCAGCCGCACGTCACCGACCTCGTGATCGTGCGGCCGATCCTGATCATGCCGCTGCAGCGCGTGCGCGAGCCCAATCCGCCCGCAAAGAGCACAGCCGCCGGCACCGGCGAGGCCACATTCGGCATCGCGCATGTCAGCGTCACCGGCGGCACGATCGTGTTCTCCAATGTGCGCGATCGCGTCGAGAGCCGGATCGAAGCCGTCAACGCGGATGCGACCGTCGGCAGCGACCGCAAGATCGTCATCAGCGGCAATGCGAGCGGCGGCGGCCAGCCGCTGAAATTCGACATCAAGGCGACCGCCCCGGCGGCGCCGACCGAGCGGCAGAACATCCCGACCGAAATCGCCTTTGAGGCGCCCGGCCTCTTGCAGGCGCCACTGTCGGCGCGAACCGAGGTGCGGCTCAACGGCGCGGTGGTGATGTTCAACGGCGTCACCGGCACGCTCGGCGATGGCGCGTTCAACGGCTGGGCCTCGGTCGATATCGCCAGCAACAAGCCGCTGGTGAAACTCGATCTCGACTTCCAGCGGCTGTCGGTGGCGATGCAGCGCGGCCAGCCGGGCACGGCCGCCCAGCCCTGGAGCAACGCCTCGTTCGACCTCATCGGGCTGAATTATGTCGACGCGCAGGCGAAGATTTCCGCGGCCGAGCTCAACATCGGCGATGGCCGCTTCGGGCCGGCGGCAATCGAGGCGACGCTGATGAGCGGCATCTTGAAGGCGCGGCTCGCCAATCTCGGCGCTTATGAGGGCAACGCCAATGGCGATCTCGTCATCGATGTTTCCACCAGCAATCCGACCTACGCGCTCGGCGCCGATCTCAACAATGTGCGGGCGCTGCCGCTGCTGCGCAGCCTTGCCGATTTCGACAAGCTCGACGGCAGGATGCAGGCGAAGATCGCGGTGCGCTCCTCCGGCAACAGCCAGCGCGCGATCATGGGAAATATGAGCGGCACGGCCTTCGCCGTATTCCGGGACGGCGCGATCCGCGGCCTCAACGTCGCGCAGATGATCCGCTCGCTGACCACAAGCCCCCTCTCCGGCTGGCAGGAGGGCGATCAGCTCGCGACGGATCTGAGCCAGCTCTCGGCCTCCTTCAAGATCGACAAGGGCCAGGCGGTCACCACCGATCTCAATTTGATCGGCCCGCTGGTGAAGATGACCGGCGTCGGTACCATCGACCTCGGCACCAAGATGATCGGCTTCCGCGTCGAGCCGAAGCTGGTGCTGACCACCGAGGGCCAGGGCCGCACCAGCGATCCGGTCGGCCTCGGCATCCCCGTGATGATCGAGGGGCCGTGGGATGGCCCGCGGATCTATCCGGAGATGCAGGGCATCCTCGACAATCCCGAGGCCGCCTATGCCAAGCTGCGCGAGATGGGCAAGGGCCTGTTCGGACCGAACGGCGTCAATCTCGGCGGATTGTTCGGCGGCAGCCAAGGCAGCGGAACCGGCACCCAGGGCGGCAGCACGAACGGCCAAGGTGGCGGGCTGCTCGGCGGCCAGCTTGGCGAGACCATCGGCAACCTGATCCAGCAGGGCCTGAACAGCGGAGCGCAGCCACCGCGCCCGAGCCGGAGTATCCCACCGGCCTCGGCCCAGCCGCAGCAGTCCGAGCCGCAGCCCCAATCCGCCGCGCCTCCGCCGCCGAACGATAGCGGCGAGACGCAGGACAGCCAGGCGATGAACGAGGTGCTGCGGCAGCTCTTCAACCGCTGACGCGCCCCGAGATTCGACTTTCAAACTGCCACTCCCAAACAGCCACTCCGTTGTCATCGTCCGGCTTGACCGGACGATCCAGTATTCCAGAGGCAGCAGTGCTTGAGCCGAGAAGGCTGCCGGATACTGGATGCCCGCCGGAGCCTGTCATCGGGCTCGCCGAAGGCGAGTCCCGGTGGCGGGCATGACGGTGGAGTGTGGGTATGCATCCGCATTCTCGCGGCACGAACTGCCCGAGCTTTGCGTCTATTTCACCCGTCTCGAGAAAGAGAGGGCGCAGGGAAGGCCGGGTGCCGATTGCACCCGTGGGCCCCGTGCAACAAAAAGCACGGGGGTAGGACCACAGGTCAACCGGAGCAACGCCGGCCTTCCCTGCGCAATGGTTTTAACGGTTTCCTTCGTGCTCTCCCCGGTGACCGGGCTTTCTTGCCACCGTCACCCTTAGGGATGTTTCCATCCCCCAGGACTTAGCGCCAGCGTCGGGGCGCCAGGACCACACGACTTCGCCGTCCGCGTTGGCTGGCGTTCGTCGTGCGCCAGCCCTCGCGTCCACCGCATCCCGCCGCGCGTTCGTGACGATCGCGATCCGCCCCTCTTGCCGGGCGGGACGGCGGATTTATAGGGGTGATTTGGGGTGAAACCGAAGCGGTTTATTTTCCGCTGATGGCCTGGACGAGGCAAATCATATTGATTTAATTGCGATAATTCGCTTCGCCGCGCAATGCGCAGGGAACTTTTGGTCGCCTCGCGCGTTCTAGCTGCATGTCAGACTCATACACACCCCGTGAGAAGCCAACGCCGGAGCAGCGCAAGGCCAGAGAGGCCGAGCGACGGCGCGATGCAGAGCAGGCCATGCGGGACCATCAGCTCGCGCAAGAGGCCTTTCAGAAAAATCGCGAACGGCTGAAAGCCGAGCGACTGGCGCGCGAAGCAGCGGATCAGAAATAGCGCTATCTGTTAATCGCGAGCGCTAGATAGATCGCGCTTGCCGCCAGACCCAGCGCGGTGCGCACCGCATGCATCCAGCCCCAGGAGACGACGAGCGCGCGCGACTCGCTATTGGCCTGTTCGGCCGGCCACGCCGCGAGCCGCTTATTGGTCGGCAGCATCACCAGCAGCGTGTAGGGCCAGTTCGCCAGCATCAGCACCGCCGCGACCGACCATCGCCAATCCTGCAACTGCCAGCTCGCGAGAAATCCAAGCAGCGCCGAGATGACGGCAAGGCTCGCCTGCATCGCAAAGCCGCGCGCATAACTCGGCTTCCATTGCCGCAGCAGGCTCGCATCGTCGAGCAAAAGCCGCGCCGGCTGCTCGGCGACATTGATATAAAACGCCGCCCCGGCAAACGCCGCCGCGGCAACAAGGGCGAACAGTCCGGCCACCATTGTTCTCTCCACAGCAAAGCCAACGCGCCCCTCTCAATATGGATGCATGTTGACATGCAGCAAGCTCCCTCGTCCGACCGCGAAACCGACGCGCCGACGCAACTGATCCTGGAAGCATTCCGCCTGAACGGCGGCCTGATCACGGCCGGCGACCGTCTCGTCGCCGACCTCGGCCTGACCAGCGCCCGCTGGCAGGTGCTGGGCGTCATCGCGCTCTCGCCAACGGTCGAGCCCGTCGCCCGCTCCATGGGCCCTGCACCGCCAGGGCGTGCAGCCCTTCGTCAACGAACTCGTGGCCGAAGGCATCGTCGCCCGACGACAACCCCAACCACCGCTGCGCTAAACTGGTGCGGCTGACGAAAAAGGGTGAGCCGCGCTATAGGGCTGCGGAGCGGAGGCAGCTGCCGTGGGCGAAAGGACTAGTGAGGGAGGTCGGGGTGAAGGCGACTGTCTCAGCACGCGCGGTGGTTAAGGCAATGCGGGAGAGATTGGAGGCGGGGAAGCTTGGGGGATTGAGTACCCTCCAGTTGGGCGACCTAAGCTTACTCTTCACTCGTTCGCGTCCGTCACATCAGAGACAGACAACACGCGAGAAAGAGACATACGACCTTCTTTCAGGTTTTTTCATGCATCCGAACCTATATAACGACACAACATACGCAACCGTGACGGGAGCAGCGAGTTGAACAAGACGGTCGTTAGACGCCCGCCGTACTCTGCAAGAGAATTCTTTCTAGACGACCTACCGCGTACGCTCTTTCCCCTAGCAACTAACAAGATTTTGGTCGAGAAGGGCGCAACCGAATTAGTTGCGTATGCTGAGGGTCTAATAAGGAACGGCAATCCGTTTCTGCCGCAGCGCCGCGTGCACGCAAACAAAGATGCTCTGCACCTTCGTCGAACGGTAAAGCTGGACGCGGTCGCCGAATACTACCTTTACCATCTGATTCACAAGTACCGCAGTAAATTTCGAAAGCCGCACAGAAAGACCCGCCAGCACTTTGGCTATCGTTTTGAAGGTGGGCGTCCGGTGTCACCATCAAAGAGCTATGCGGACTTCAAGGCCGCGATATGGGACGGCACGTTTCGAACCGAGGAGTATATCTCCTTCGACGTCTCCAACTATTTCAACGGAGTCTATCACCATGACCTCCACGCATGGTTTGCGGCGCTTGGCGCAGAGGAACAGGATGTCGCTGCATTCGGAAAGTTCTTCAGAGAGATAAACGCCGGGCGGTCCCTAGATTGCCTACCGCAGGGTCTCTATCCGGCAAAGATGATCGGCAACGACTTTCTGCGTTTCATTGAGGATGCCTCTGCTGTGCGCGCGGATCTCGTCGTTCGTTTCATGGACGATATTTATTTGTTTGGCGACAACCTAGATCGTCTAAAGGCTGATTTCGCCGAGGCTCAGCGACTACTCGGCCTCAAGGGTCTATCTGTCAATGCGAGCAAGACGCGAACAGGTGGATTGACTCAACCAGATGAATCAGAAGAGCACCTCAGCGAGTTGAAGAAACGTCTCCTAAAAAGGAGACGTCACCTCATCATTTCGCACTATGATGAGGAAGAATTTGAGGAAGACGATGAAGAGGACGGCGCTACAGCGCTCGACGAAGAGGAAATTCGCTTCATCCTGTCATTGCTTAATGAGGGAAGCTTATCTGAAGAAGATGCTGAGTTGATTCTAGTCGTAATGCGAGATCATGTGGAGCTAGTAGAACGCTATTTGCTGCAATTTGCCCGAGAATTTCCTCACCTCGCGAAGAACTTTTGCGGCTTATGTGCGGATGCGCGCGATAAAGAGGCTGTGGCCGAGGTGATCATCACTGTAGTGAAAGAAGGAGATCACATCAGCGAATATCAGTTGTTTTGGTTTGGAATGATGCTCGAATCCTATCTACTTGAGACAAAGAAAGCTCCTGACATCATCAATGCTCTTTATCGCCATGAGAGCGCCACTGACATCTCACGTGCGAAGCTTCTCGAGATTCGCGATTTGCGCTACGGCTTGCCAGAGATGCGGGAAGCATTCCTGAGAGAAGGTCGCTCAGACTGGCTAGCATGGGCATCGGCGGCAGGATCCCTGGGAATGGACAAGCAGGCGAGAAATTATCTTCTTGACTACTTCAAGAACGGCTCTGAAATGAACCGACTGATCGCGAGCATCCTTCAAAAGGCCTGATGCTTAGCTTTTGGGAATACCTTTGGCAGTGATCAAACGTGTCAGCTGCCGCTCCAGAATTCCGCTGATCAGACTCAAAGTCGTGAAGGTGGCCCGATGCAAAGGAAGATGTCACGACAGGCTGGCTGCTGGTCGATCCGCCGACACCGGTCCCCTAACCATCAACTCGCCCAATCCACCAGGATCAATCCCGGCACGCGCGAGAACTCGCGCGTGTTGAGCGTCACCAGTGCGGCGCCGCGCCGGCGTGCTTGCGCTGCGATCAGATAGTCGTAATGGCCGATCGGTGTACCCTTGCTTTCCAGTTCGGCGCGGATTTCGCCGGCGTGCATCCCGTCGTCGGTTTCGAACGGGAGGACATCGATGCCTAGGCCAAGAAACCGTTCGAGCAGGCGTTCGTTATGCTCGCGCCGGCCGCTCTTGGCGAAGCCGTAGCGCATTTCGAACAGGGCAACGATCGGCAATGCAACCGGAGTGCCCGCCCGTATCTGTTCTCCGAGCCGATGGCGAAGTGATGAACTTCGCCCGTTCACGATCCAGATGACGATGTTGGTGTCGAGGCAGATCATTCGTCAAAGAAGACGCGCGGATCCGGTTCGGCCGGCGGCTCGTCCGGGATGCCGTCCGGCAGAAAATCCTTTGCCCCGAGCGCGTCGAGCTCGGCCCAGAACTTGTCGAGGTCTATGGGCTGCTTCTTGATCGGCTCAAGGATCACCTTATCGCCAACCCTGCTGACGCGCACCTCACTGCCCTCGAAGCGAAACTCCTTGGGCAGGCGCACGGCCTGGCTGCGTCCATGCATGAACAATTTGGCAGTTGCGCTCATAGTAGCTTTCCTCGCAACTTGGTATATACCATTCGGTATATACTGGCGAGGAACTTATCCATCAATGGATGAAAGGCTGGACCGGCCGAGCAGAAAGCCAAACCCGTCTTGGCGCCTTCCGGGGCCACTGATATCCGATGGGACTGAAACCGGGAACGAAATGTCATGCGCCTCCCCGCCCGCTCCGTTATTCCCACCCTTCTCTTCGCCACCTTCGTCTCCGCAGCGACTACCCTGCCCACCCTCGCCGCCGAGGAGCCCGAGTCCCCCAAGGGCGCGACCGTAACCGTGCTCAAAGCCTCAAAAACCTGCTTCAACAACATCGTCGAGGTGTCCGGGATCATCATGCCGCGGGAGGAGACGCAGGTGCGGCCGGAGCGGTTCGGGCTGAAGGTGGCGGAGGTGATGGCGGATCCGGGGGATAACGTTACCGCGGGGCAGATGCTGGCGCGGCTGAACCTGCCGGAGGGCGGGCAGCTCAACATCACCGCGCCGGTGGCGGGGACGATCTCGGCCTCGAGCGCGATCGTCGGCACGATCGCCGGCGGCAAGGGCGAGGCGCTGTTCTCGATCATCGCGCGCAACGAGTTCGACCTGATCGGCATGGTGCCGACGCGCGACCTCGGCAAACTGCAGGCGAACCAGACGGCGTCGATCAAGGTCATCGGCGCCGGCGACATGGACGGCAAGGTGCGGCGGGTGGCGCCGACGGTGGAGCCGAACAGTCAGCTCGGCCAGGTGGTCGTCGGCATCAACGCCCCCCGGCGGCTGCTGGTGAATTCATCCGGCCGCGCGCAGATCAAGACCGGGCAGAGCTGCGGCGTCGCGGTGCCGCTGACCGCGATCCTCTATGGCACCGCCGGCACCGTGGTGCAGGTGATCAAGCGCGACCGCGTCGAGACGCGGCGGGTGGAGACCGGGCTGATGCAGGCCGGACAGGTCGAGATCCGCGAGGGCGTGCAGGAAGGCGACATCGTGGTGGCGCGCGCCGGGGCCTTGCTGCGCGAGGGCGATCCGGTGCGGGCGGTGATGGCGAGCGCGGAGGGGAAGTAGGGACGGATAGAGGCGAATGGCGAATAGGGAGTAGCGAATAGGGAAGAAGCGTCAGCCTCTTCCTTCCCTATTCGCTACTCGCCACTCGCTATTCGCCACTTAGCCACCTAAGCGAATATCTTCCAGCAGCGACGACGACACTGACGGGACCTGCTCGCCTTCGCTGGCGCGGGAGATCGAGATCCGGGTCTTGTTGAAGGCGGACTCGATGCCGCCCTGGGTTTTCAGATTGCTCAGGAGCTCGGAGACCAGCACGCTGTTCGTAGCCTTGGATTCCTCGGTGACCTTGCCTGGCGTCGCCGACGATATCACCAGCGTGTTCTCGGGCGGGCTGATCGGGGCGAGGCCGTGGCTGTAGGAGCGGAAGCGGCGCTCATAGGGGTTGCGGCGGGAGGCATCGAGCACCACGAGCTTGGCCTTCGCGCCCTTCTCGTCCATCGCGGCCAGCACCTGCTCGACGCTGAGGCCGTCGCGGCGGACATCGCCTTCCTTCCAGATCGCAGCATCGACCGGGAGCATGAAGCTCTCGCGGCCGGCCTGCACGCCGAAGCCGCCGAAGAACAGCATCACCACGGTATCCGGCCCGACCTTCGCCTTCAGGCGGTCGACGGCGCGGCTCATGTCGTCCCTGGTGGCGTCCTCGACGACGTCGACATCGAAGCCGCTTGCGCGCAGCGCCGCGCCCAGATCGCGGGCGTCGTTGATCGGCTGCTGCAGCGGGTGGTTGGCATCGGGGTAATGGCCGTTGCCGATGATGAGCGCGACGCGGGACGCCTGCACGGGCACGATGCTCTGCTCGGTCGCGACAGCCTTCGGCGCTTCCAGCGGCCGCTTGTTCAGCGCAGCATGCGCGCCGATCGCCAGCGACACCATCGCAACGCAAGCGGCGGCGACGATGAGCGTGCGATCGGAAAGGGAGAGCTGCCTGAGCTTCATGCGTTTCTGATCCCAATCGTTGACGAAGGCGCGACTGTATAGTCGCGTCAAAACCGTCTGTGGTTTTAGGGGTTGCCTGATCGAGTGCCGTCAGATTGTGCTCAATTTGCGGCACCGCAACACAGAAACCCTTAACCTGCGTAGCCTTCCGGGGCAACCTGATTCGGCCTTCCGGTCCTAACCGTAATGCGCCGGAGGTAGGATTGTGCCAAAACACGGCGATGTGTGTGATCTGCGTCACATTTGTGTTTTCCTCGATTTTGTGCTGCGATTCAAAGGTTTGCAGGGGGCTTCTGGGTGGGGCCTCCTTGGATGCGCAGGATTTTTCGGAAACGCCCGGTTCCGGGCTGTTCCGGATCATGCGTGCCAGAAAGGGGTGGCATGGGTTTTCATGACATTGCCGGAGCCGTGTGCCGGGCGCTCACGGTGCGGAAGGACGGGCCGTCGCTTTATGACATCTGTGACCCGCTGCTGCTGAAATATCGCGGCGGGGATGCGCATTTGGGGAAATTTTATCGGACCGCGATCGGCAATCCGGCGCTGCGCGGCCTGTTGCGGCGGACCGGCCTGCCGGCCTTGCGCGACGGCGCGCAGCTTGGCGCGCTGCAAGCGGCCTTGAGGGAGGCGCGCGATGCCGAGGCGCCGGACTGGGCGGCGATCGGCACGCCTGTCGCTGCGCTGATGGAAGGTATCGACGTGCGGCATCCGGTGCCCGCCGCGGCGGCGCCGGCGCGGGCGCCTGCGGGCGCCGAGATCGAGCGTGTGATCCGGGCCTGCGGCGCGCATCTGCTCCGGTCCTATGCGAAGAACGGTTTCATCCCGACCTATGCGGCGTTCAATCTGATCGGCGATGCCGATATGGGCGGGCGCGAACTGTTGATGGCGCTGAGCGGGCTGAACTCGCGCGGCTACAAGAATTCGACTCTTCTCTTCAACCTCGCGCGCATCTTCATCGCGCATTCGCCGGCACGCGCATTGATCAACCCGCCCTGGCGCGGGATCGCCGAGCCGATGTGGCAGCCGATGCAGATCCGCCACCGGTCGGCCTATTACGACGCGTTCTTCACCGAGGCGCTGCTCAGCTTCGTCGAGACCGGGCTTGCGTCCGGCGCGGAGACCAGCGCGGCGCGCGGGGCGATCGCCGATATGGTCGACTTCTGCTTGCGGATCAGCGCCGAGGAGGTGCCCTCGCATGACGGCTCGACCGTGAACGTGATCACGGCGCTGGCGCCCCTGCCGCATCCGCGCTTCTCGCGCTTCTTCGCCCAGATCAAGCAGGATCTCGGCTTCGGCATCTATGTGCCTGATTGCGACACCACCGCCTGCTCGTTCTCAGCGGCGACGCAGGCCGGCAGCGAGCATCCGATCCTCAAGCAGCCGCTCCTGGATTTCTATCGCGGCTACCAGGTGCGGAGCGGGGCGAACGAGCCGCGCGTTACCGTGCCGCTCAACGACAATATCGATTACGAGGGCGGCGTCGTCACCTGGATCGACAATCTCGCCGGCGACCGTCCCTACGGCAACGACCTCGACCCGACGCTGAATCTCGACATCCTCGAGGTCAGCTTCCGCAACCTCAAGCGCTGGCGGATTCTTGAAACCCCGCAGCGATTGGAGACGGTGCACCGCATCATCGACTTCCAGCGGCGATTGGTGGAAAGCGGCGCGTTCAGGAAGCCGCGCTCGCATATCTATTATCTGCCGGAGCTCTACTCGGCCTATTTCGGCCGCTGCTACGCCGCCTTCATCGCGCTGCCCTTGGCGGCGCAGCGCGTGATCGACCCTGGCGGGGCGTTCGCGATGATCCGCGCGCAGGTGCTGCTCTACGTCCAGCAGGAATTGATCGCCTATGAGATGAACGCGTTCGACGCCGCGCTGGCGCTGATGGCGCTGGCGCATCTTGGCGCCGAGGTCGCGACGTTCACGCCGGCGCTGCACTGCATCGTCGCGAGCTTCGGCGAGGGCGGCAGGCGCTCCCCGTACAAGGCCTATGAGTGGAACAAGATGAAGACGCCGACGCGGATCCTGGTCGGCGGGCCTGAGGTGACCTCGGCCTTCGTGCTGATGGCGCTGGCGCTGGCAAGACGGCGAATGGCGAGTGGCGAGTAGCGAATGGGGAACGTGGCGCATGGTTGGACCTTCCCCTATTTGCCACTCGCTATTCGCCATTCGCCGCCAATGACGCGAAGTTGAAAAGGCTGCGGCGTTCGCGCTACTGGTTTGCTTGCCCGAATCTCCGCACAATTGCTCGCCAATCCGTGAACCTGCCGATGCGATCGCTGCTCCTCACCGCCGCCCTCCTGCTGTCGCCCGCGCTGGCGCAGGCCGCCGACGTCACCGGCGTGCCGAAGATCCGCGAGGGCGACCAGATCCAGATCGGCACCACCCGCATCCGCCTCGGCGGCATCGACGCGCCCTCCACCGACCAGCTCTGCCTCAACACCCACGGTGAGCGCTGGACCTGCGGGGTCGCCGCGCGCGACGAGCTGATCAAGCATGCCGGCGGCAAAAGCTGGACCTGCCATACCCGCGGCACGACCGACCGCCGCGGCCGCCTCCTGGCGCGCTGCGAAGTCGAGGGGCAGGACATCCAGAGATGGCTGGTCGCCAATGGCTGGGCGCTCGCCTATACGCGCTTGACGCACGATTATGAGGCCGACGAGAAAGCCGCGCGCGAAGCCAAGGCCGGGATGTGGCAGGGCGCCTTCATCGCGCCCTGGGACTGGCGCGTCCGCAACAAGAAGACGCCGATTTTGGGCGCCGTGAAGCCGCCGGAGAACGCCCGCAGCATCCTGCTCGCCTCCGCGTCCGGCCCCGTCGCGCCCTCGCCCGACTGCACCATCAAGGGCAACGTCAACACCTCGGGCGAATGCATCTATCACACGCCGCAAAGCCGCTGGTACGCCAAGATCCAGATGAAGATCGCCAAGGGCACGCGCTGGTTCTGCTCGGTTGAAGAAGCCGAAGCCGCCGGCTGCCGCGAGACAAGGCGGTGAGCAGGCTCTGGATTCTTGTTTTGACGCGTTTTCTTCACGCGAACCGGTGTCCACTTCGCTCGAAAACGCTTTAGACTAGCCGCGCAACCTCCGTTCGAGAGCGCGGCACAGTGACAGAGCTCGACAAGGCGCAACCTTCGGCGCGGCGGGGACGGGTCCGGCGCATCCAATTGCTGCTGGCGCTGACGGTCGCGATCTACGCGCTTGCCGCCTATCTCGTGCTGCCGGCATTGTGGACCCATCACGAGCACCAGAAGGGTCTTGCCAACCTGCCGATGGTGACGCGCACCGCGCAGGGGATTCCCGGCGATCCCCTGAATATCGGATTGATCGGCGACAAGTATGACGTGGTCTGCGCCATGCATGCCGCCGGCTGGTATCCCGCCGATCCGATCACGCTGAAATCGTCGATCGAGATCGTCGGCAGCGTGCTGCTCGATCGCCCCTACCGCGACGCGCCGGTCAGCAATCTGTTCTATCTCGGCCGGCGCGAAGACCTCGCTTTCGAGAAGCCGATCGGAAACAGCGCCGATCGCCGCAACCATGTCCGCTACTGGCAGGTGCTCGACAAGGGCGAGGAGGGCCGGCCGGTGTGGCTCGGCGCCGCCACGCAGGATCGCAGCGTCGGCGTCAGCCACTATACCGGCGCGATCACGCACCACATCGGTCCCGACCTCGACGCCGAGCGCGCCCTGCTCACGGCCGACCTGGAAAAGGCCCGCATGGTGACGGCAAAATATCAGGTCACCGGCATCGGCCCGACGATTGCCGGCCGCAATGGCGGCGGCGACCTCTATTACACCGATGGCGAGATCTGGATCCTGACGCTGGTGGAAGCATGCAAGCCGCGCGATGGCCCGGCGACGACGATCCCGAGCCCGCCCGCAGTCGAGATCAAGGATCAGATCTGGCATGCGGTCGCCAACGCGATCGGAAAATAACTTGATCACACGTCATTGCGAGGAGCGAAGCGACGAAGCAATCCATGCCGCCGCAAGTGGCGAAATGGATTGCTTCGCTTCGCTCGCAATGACGGCGTCGATCAAATATGATTGTCGCTCTTGAATCTCCCGTCGCCATCCTGCATGCAAAGCCCGTCTCCGTGACGCAGCCATAAGGAACCCAACAATGACCGTTCGCGCGGGCCGGGAATTTCTGGCCATCCCCGGCCCCACCACGATGCCCGACGAGGTGCTGCAGGCGATGCATCGCCCGGCGCTCGATATCTACTCGGCAGAGATGGTCGAATTGACCGAGAGCCTGCTGCGCGATCTCTCAACGCTGTTCGCCACCAAGGGCAAATCGTACATCTATATCGCCAACGGCCATGGTGCCTGGGAGGCCACGCTCTCCAACGTGCTGTCGCGCGGCGACAAGGTGCTGGTGCTGGAGAGCGGCCGCTTCGCGATCGGCTGGGGTCTTGCCGCATCCGCGATGGGCGCCGAGGTCGAAGTGTTGAAGGGCGACTGGCGCCGCGCGATCCGCCCCGCAGAAGTCGAAGAGCGGCTGCGGCGCGACAAGGAGCACGCGATCAAGGCGATCCTCGCGGTGCAGGTCGACACCGCCTCCGGCGCCTATAACGACATCGAAGCGATCGGCAAGGCGATCAAGGCGAGCGGCCATCCGGCGCTGTTCATGGTCGATACCGTGGCTTCGCTCGGCTGCATGCCGTTCGAGATGGACGCCTGGGGCATCGGCGTCGCGATGTCCGGCTCGCAGAAGGGCCTGATGACGCCGCCGGGCCTCGGCTTCGTCGCGGCGAACGCGCGCGCGCAGGAGGTGCACAAGCGCGCCAATCTGCGCACGCCCTATTGGGACTGGACCGAACGCGAGGGCACCGAGCACTATCGCAAATATGCCGGCACCGCGCCGGTGCATCTGTTGTTCGCCTTGCGCAAGGCGATCGACATGCTGAATACCGAAGGGCTGGAGAATGCGTTTGAGCGCCATCGCCTGCTTGCCGAAGCGGTGCGGCGCGCGGTGGCGGCGTGGGCCGAGCGACAGGTACTCGGCTTCAACATCACCGAGCCTGCCGAGCGCTCGAACACGGTGACAACCGTCACCATGAACGGCCACGACCCGGCGGCGCTGCAGCGCTATTGCAAGGAGAAATGCGGCGTTGTGCTCGGCACCGGCATCGGCGACCTGCACGGCCAGGCCTTCCGCATCGCCCATATGGGCCATGTCAACGCGCCGATGATTTTGGGCATCCTCGGCGTGGTCGAAGTCGCGCTCAACGCACTCGGCATTCCCCACGGCAAGGGCGGAACCGAGGCCGCGATCGAATGGCTCGGCGAAAGCGTGCGCGCCGATTGACCTTGTAGCCCGGGTTGCGCTTCGAGACTGGGTAAGAATTTTTTCCGCCCGGATTACAGGGCACAGGCGAATGCCGGGCGGATTTTGGCTCGGAGACGCGGCCTGCAGGTTTGGAGCCGGTCGACGATGACGGCGAGGACGGTGACAAGCAAGATCGTCCAGTTTGGACGGCGCTTGG